>NZ_JALDTU010000002.1:0-262469 GCF_023109005.1 Streptococcus oralis
AGCGTCTTTAGGCGCTGGCTGGTGATTTGGGCTTATAGCCCTGGTGCAAACCACCCGTTAGACGGGTGGTTATGATTCAGGGGGCAAAATGGGAGCAGAGTTTATGGTATAATAGACAAAAACACTTGTATTAGAAAGCAATTATGTCTAAAGAAATTGATATTGAGTATTACCACCAGCTAGCCTTGCAAAAGCAGAAGGAACATCGCAAAGTTTTAGCTAATCTAAAGAAAAAACCTCCTAAGAACTTAGATAAGATTGCTCAGCAGATTCACCAAGAAGTCTTTGCTGAGATTGATTGTACTGCCTGTGCTAACTGTTGCAAGACTTTGGGACCAGACTTTAAGGAAGCCGACATTGTCCGCATTGCCAAGTATTTCAAGATGAAGCTGCCAGCTTTTGAAGAGGAGTTTCTGCAGATAGATGAAGATGGGGACAAGGTTTTCAAATCCATGCCCTGCCCCTTTCTAGGAGGAGACAATCTCTGCTCTATCTATGATGTTCGTCCCAAGGCCTGTCGTGAATTTCCCCATACAGACCGGAAAAAGATCCATCAAATTAATCATTTGACGATTAAGAATACCTTGACCTGCCCTGCAGCCTATCTCTTTGTTGAGAAATTAAAAGATAAGTTATAGAATTTACACCTTTAAATCTTGTACAAAGATTCTAGGGTGGAAGTATCTTGTATTTGTTAGAATATAGATCGCATTGAACACGGCCTAAAAGCTATGCGAAAAAGAAAAAATTGCCTAGAATCAGAATAACCAGCGTTAATTTTCCCATTTTCACTTTGCTTTTAACGACCTTTGTATCTTATGGAGGTAAGAAAAGAAGAATATGATGCATCAATTCAATCAAACTATGGATTATTTGGAGCAGCAACTGACTGGAAAAGTGGATATGAAAAGATTTCAGCAGCTATCGGGCTATTCTTATGCTCTCTTTAGCAGGCTATTTTCTATCCTGGCAGATATGACATTAGCAGAATACTTGCGCAATCGCAGGCTATCAGAAGCTGTGACAGACTTGCGGGAAAGCTCTGACAAAATCATTGACATAGCAATGAAGTACGGCTACGAATCTGCGGATTCCTTCAGCGCAGCATTCAAGAAATTCCATGGGGCAACACCCTCAGAAGTTCGAAATGGAAAACCTTATCGGGTTTTTCCTAGACTTCAATTATCCTTAAAGATTACAGGAGGAAAGAACATGGATATCAAGATTCAAAAGAAACCTTCTTTTACTGTGGCAGGCGTCCTATTGGAAGCTATTGACAATAGCCAGTGCCCGTCTGCTTGGGAGAATCTCTATAACAATCACAGCTTGGAAAGCCTAGAGAATCTAGGCAGTGGCCAATCCTTCGGCATCTGTTCGGATGTCAAAGAAGGTGAAATCATCAACTACATGGCTACTTATGATGTGACGGATAAAGCGAAAGCAGAAGAACTTGGTCTGTCCATCAAAGATGTCCCAGCCGCTGAATATGCTATCGTCCCAGTCAAAGGCCCTATACCAGCTAGCATTCACAATGCTTGGAAATATGTCTTGGAGGTCTTTTTCCCTGAAACAGGCTATCGCCACTCAGGCTCACCAGACTTCGAAGTCTATACCGAAGGTGATATGTCGTCACCTGACTATCAAATGGAACTCTGGATACCAGTGATTATGAACTAGATCATTTTCTGACAATTTATAAAAATGCAAATCGAACTCTGTAGAAGATAGCTTTTACAGAGCTTTTTATTGTGGAAATTCATGTCTATAAATCAAACATACCATAATTTTTGTTTGGATTTTATGGGGCATGCGAATAGTTTTCTTGGTATAATAGTCCCATAGAAGATAAGGAGGCATGAATATGCAGATGTATTTTGGAGATGTGTCGCTTTGCTATAGCTATTCATTGGCAATGGCACTGGATGGCTATGGCTATGACTTTAAAGCAGACTTTCTAGAGGCAATCATGGTGATGGGAAATGGCGCTAGTATCGTAAAGGAAGATGACCAGCACCCTCTAGTATTCTTTGATAATGGAATGCCAGATCTTTCCATCTCCCATTCCTTAAAAATACTAGGGTTTGACTATGAGGATTTCTATCTAAAGAATGGAGCAGAAGCAGATTTGGAAGAAATTAAAAGAAAGTTAGAAACCTTTCTGTCCAACGGTCCTGTTGTACTGGGACCTCTTGATATGGGCCATCTGACCTACAATCCTAATCACACAATCCTTTATGGTGTGGATCACTTCGTAACCGTGTATGGCATTGATGATCAGTATCTCTATTTGCACGATCCAGCTGGTTTTGCCTGTATGAAGGTTGCTTTTAATGACATACTAGAAGCATGGAAGGCAGAGGCTATTGACTATAAGCGCGGAGCATACTCCATGTGGGGAAATTTTAAGAAGGTCAAGAGTCCTAGTCAGACTGAAATCTATCAGGAAACAGCAAAGATTATAAAGTCCCGATATCTGAATGGTCAAAACGGTGTTTTGAAATGCTATGCAAAAGCAGTTGCTGAAAACGGCTTAAATACCGAGCAAAAACAATTGCATCAGTATTTCAGCTTCAAACTTGCGGCTGTTCGAAATCTCTATCTCAGTAAGTTCTTAAAAGATCATGATCCAGAAGGGGCAAGATTAAAAGAGGAATTGGCTACTCTATTTGGCCAAGCTCACCTTTCGTGTTTAAAAGAAGACTACCAAGAACTATCCCGCTTGCTCTGTCAGATAGCAGAAGTAGATGGTCTCTTTAAAGATTTATATGTAAAGTAGTGACTATAAGCATAAAAAATGGTTCGTAAAAGCGGTTTTTCGTAAAACGAAGAACTGCTTTTTGATTATGGTATAATGAAGTAAGAAAATAGCTTATTCTAGTTCAAAATGAAGGGAAAACTCCTATGCCTAGGCCAAAAACAAAAGAGGAGCTAGTGTTAGCCTCTAAGGAAAACTATGAAAAACTTAATCTCCTAATTTCTCAGTTAAGTGAAGAGGAGCTACAGACTCCTTTTGATTTTTCAGAAGACCAAAAGAAAAAAGAAGCTCACTGGAAAAGAGATAAAAATTTACGGGATGTCCTGATCCATCTCTATGAATGGCATCAGTTACTTTTAACCTGGGTACATTCTAATCAAAAGGGTCATGAAAGACCTTTTCTACCTGAGCCTTATAATTGGAAAACTTATGGGGAAATGAATGTCGCTATTTGGAAGAAGCACCAGAAAACGACATTAGAAGAAGCAACTAGACTCTTGACGCAATCACATAGAGAGGTTTTAGAGTTGATAGAAGGCTTCAGCAATGACAAACTCTTTACCAAAGGTATCTATAAATGGACGGGAGGGACAAGTCTAGGTTCCTACTTTGTGAGTGCCACTTCCAGCCACTATGATTGGGCTCTGAAAAAACTCAAAGCTCATCAGAAAAATTGTAAGAATAGCTAGTTGAAGTGCTATTGAAATTCACCAAAGGTTCTTCTAAACTTCGAATAGCTTAGTTCTCGTGATTTTTGAGCTCTTCTAGCTTTAAAATCCTTCAAAAATTAAAATTTAAGGCTATCATAGACTTAGAATAGGTCTAAAACATTTATTTTAATGCAATTCTAAACCTAGAATTGCAATGATATTAAAGGAATTAGGGTTTTCGATGCTTAGAATGCCTTGATTCTGAGAAATGTTGACTAGAAAATGTATCGAATGGCTTTTTTCTGATATAGATGATACATAGATGGGTGAGATGATGAACATACGAAAAGAGAAAGTTAGAAAAGAGTTGATGTCCCTCTGTTTGGGAGAGCTTACAGCCGTCCTATCCTTTTGGTTGTGTTTTTTCCTTTTGAAAAATCGACTTGGTGATTGGAAGAGTCTAGTCACTATTCTCTATCCTTTGTCTTTACTGACATTTATTTTGCTTCAAGGTTCAATCTATTGGGCAATTTTGATTAGAAGACTGTCGAATCCCCAGTTCGGAAGTGGAAGTGTGCCCAAACTATATGTTGGTTTCAGAATACTAGACCTTGTTTTACTTATTTCAGGCTTTCCTTTTATTGTCTGGAATACACAGAGTTTCCAAGTGGCTATTATAGCCACACTAATACAGCTTTTTGCCCTTATCGAATGGGTTAATTATTTCCTCGTACGCTTATCCTATAGTCTGAATCTTCTTGTTTTATGGAAACGAATTACCAAGGGAAAACTTGAAAAAAGCAAAATAGCCAAGGAGTTGGGATAGAGACGAATAAAGAGCTTACCCATTCGTTTTGTAATATGCTATAATAAATCTATCAATTATTTTAACAACTACTTTAAGTGAGGTAAGTATACAAATTAACTATAAGAAGACAGAAATCAGATATTGTTATATCTAAACCGTCAGCCATTGAAGTAGGAAAATACTTGAAAACGTGGAAAAATCTTAAAAATTATCAGTTGCAAGAAGATGCTTTAGATAAATTATTTTTTGAGCTTTTACCAATATTTTTTCAGTTTATCCAGTTGCAGAGCATATTCTGAATCTTAAAATTGACGAGAGGTTGAGACAAGGTGATGTAACTTTAGTCAATGAAATTCAAAATGTTACGATCAATGGGGTAACTAGAAAGTTCTATTCTTTTTCTACCAAATACTGTTCCCATCATAATCCTAAAGAATACCCTATTTATGATAGCTATGTAGAAAAGGTATTGAAATACTTTAGAAAAACAGATAAATTCTCTAAATTTAAGAATTCAGACCTAAAAGATTATCAAAAATTTAAAAATATAATTATTACTTTTAGAGAATACTACGGATTAGAAGAATTTAATCTTAAAGAGATTGATCAGTATTTATGGCAGTTGGGAAAAGAATATTTCCCTAATTAATACTAGTAACTTGTTCTCACATAGAAAGGAAAAATCAAATTGCCCTACAAATTTCTACTCTTCGACCTCGACCACACCTTGCTTGATTTTGATACTGCTGAGGATGTGGCTTTGACGCAACTTTTAAAAGAAGAAGGGGTTGCGGATATTCAAGCCTATAAAGACTATTATGTTCCTATGAACAAGGCTCTCTGGAAGGACTTGGAGCAAAAGAAAATCAGTAAACAAGAACTGGTTAACACGCGCTTTTCTCGTTTATTTGCTCATTTTGGACTGGAGAAAGAAGGTAGTTTTCTTGCCCAGCGTTATCAATTTTACTTAGCCCAACAGGGGCAAACTCTTTCGGGTGCTCATGAACTCTTGGACAGCCTCATCGAGAGAGATTATGAGCTATACGCTGCGACAAATGGGATTACTGCCATTCAGACAGGACGTTTGGCTCAATCAGGTCTGGCTCCCTATTTCAACCAAGTCTTTATCTCCGAGCAACTGCAAACACAAAAGCCTGATGCACTATTCTATGAAAAAATCGGTCAGCAGATTGCAGAATTTAGCAAAGAAAAGACGCTGATGATTGGAGATTCCCTGACAGCTGACATCCAAGGTGGAAATAATGCTGGTATTGATACTATCTGGTACAATCCCCATCATCTGGAAAATAATACACAAGCCCAGCCGACTTATGAAGCTCATTCTTACCAAGACTTGCTGGATTGTTTAGATATAAATACTCTTAAAAAGATCACATTTTAAAGGAGACGCTCTAATGACTAAAAAAAATGCCAATATTACTATCGAAGAGTACATTAAAATTTCTGAAGTTGATTTTAATGAAGCTGTGAATTATGAATTTATATCTGACAATTGTCGATTAGCAAATAGTATTTATCAATCTCTTTTTAAGTTTTTTGATAAAGAAAATTTCTCCGGAGATTTAATTTTTACTTGGAACTCCCCATCGTTAGTTAAAGACGGAGATTATATTGGGAAAAGGGATTCTCAAATAGATAATCTTAGAGTAATAGGAAACATATTTCCGAATTATGTTACTAATCGAAAATATAGCCTCAATATGAATCGTAATGGTTGTATGGGAGATTTTCCGCATGACTTTTTTGATATATACCTAGATCATGTAGCAAAATATGCCTACAAACAAAAAGTTAATAATATTAAAGAGTATTACCCTTTAAAAAGAGCAATTTTACACCAAGAGAATGAATTGTATTTTCGAATGTTTTCTAATTTCGACGACTTTTTAGAGAAAAACTATTTAAAGACCATATGGCAAGTTTCTAAAGAAACTCCTTTTTCTGAAATGGATTTTAATATGTTTAAAAATATTTCAGAAAAGATGATCTTCGAAAGAGGTAGTCAAATGCTTAAGGATTTAAAAAGTAATTATAAAAAATAGCCATTCTTTATAAACCGTATTCACGTATTCAAATCGTATATATAGTCGATTTATTAAATCTTTAGATAAACTGTAAAAAGTGGTTTAGATAGCCACTTTTTGCTATAATAGAAGCAGTAAAAACGAAGGAGTTGGCGATGCAACACTCATCTTGGCATGCTTTGATTAAGGAGCAATTACCTGAGGGTTATTTCGGGAAAATCAATCAGTTTATGGATCAGGTCTATGCTCAGGGAACTGTTTATCCACCTAAGGAAAAGGTTTTTCAGGCTCTCTTGACTACTCATCTGGAAGAGGTTAAGGTGGTGATTCTAGGGCAAGACCCCTATCACGGGCCAGGTCAAGCGCAGGGTTTGAGTTTTTCTGTACCCGATGCTATTCCAGCGCCACCGTCCTTGCAAAATATCTTGAAAGAATTGTCAGATGACATCGGCGTTAAGAAATCCCATGATTTAACTGCTTGGGCTGAACAAGGAGTCTTACTTCTCAATGCTTGCATGACCGTTCCTGCTGGGCAGGCCAATGGTCATGCTGGACAGATATGGGAGCCTTTTACAGATGCTGTGATTCGGGTTGTCAATAATCTAGACAGACCTGTAGTCTTTGTACTCTGGGGCGCTTATGCACGCAAGAAGAAGGCCTTGGTTACCAATCCACACCACTTGATTATCGAATCAGCTCATCCCAGTCCTTTATCTGTTTTCAGAGGATTTTGGGGTTCCAAGCCTTTTTCTAAGGCTAATGCATTTTTAAAAGAGACAGGACAAGTGCCAATTGATTGGCTTAGATAAGGAGAGAATATGCCTCAGTTAGCGACGATTTGCTATATTGATAACGGAAAAGAACTGCTCATGCTGCATCGCAATAAGAAGCCGAATGATGTCCATGAAGGCAAATGGATTGGTGTGGGTGGTAAGCTAGAACGAGGTGAGACTCCTCAGGAGTGCGCAGCGCGTGAAATCCTCGAAGAGACCGGCCTCAAAGCCAAGCCAGTTCTAAAAGGAGTCATCACTTTTCCAGAATTCACGCCAGATTTAGACTGGTACACCTATGTTTTTAAGGTGACAGAGTTTGAGGGTGACTTGATTGACTGCAATGAGGGGACGCTAGAATGGGTTCCCTATGATGAAGTTTTGAGCAAGCCAACTTGGGAGGGTGACCACACCTTTGTTGAGTGGCTTTTAGAAGATAAACCCTTCTTTTCAGCCAAGTTTGTTTATGATGGGGATAAATTGTTGGATACTCAAGTTGATTTCTATGAATAAAGGAGAAAGCAGATGTTATTAATCAAAAACGGTCGTGTAATGGATCCCAAGTCTGGTTTGGATCAAGTGTGTGATGTTTTGGTCCAAGATGGGAAAATTGTCAAAATTGCGTCTGAAATCAAGAAAGAAGGAGCAGAGGTGCTTGATGCTACAGGTCTTGTGGTTGCACCTGGACTAGTGGATATTCATGTCCATTTCCGTGAACCTGGTCAGACCCACAAGGAAGATATCCATACTGGTGCCCTAGCAGCTGCTGCAGGTGGTTTTACAACGGTTGTCATGATGGCTAATACCAATCCAACCATCTCAACCGTGGAGACTTTGCAAGAAGTTCTCCAGTCTGCTGCCAAGGAAAAGATTAACGTCAAAACGGTTGCAACTATTACCAAGAACTTTAATGGTAAAGACTTGACTGACTTTAAGGCGCTTTTAGAAGCTGGTGCGGTTGGTTTCTCTGATGATGGTATCCCGCTTGAAAGCAGCAAAGTTCTCAAAGAAGCCTTGGAAACTGCTAAAAAACTTGGTACCTTTGTTTGTCTACACGAGGAAGATCCCGACTTAAACGGTATTCTTGGGTTTAATGAAAACATCGCTAAAGACCACTTCAAGATCTGTGGAGCGACAGGGGTAGCAGAATACGCTATGATTGCGCGTGATGTCATGATTGCCTATGCAACCAAGGCCCATGTTCACATCCAACATTTGTCTAAGGAAGAAAGTGTCAAGGTAGTGGAATTCGCTCAAGGTTTGGGAGCGCAAGTCACAGCAGAAGTGGCACCACAACATTTTTCTAAGACAGAAACTCTTCTTTTAACTCAAGGTAGCAACGCCAAAATGAATCCTCCGCTTCGTTTGGAGTCAGACCGCCGTGCCGTTATCGAGGGCCTCAAGTCAGGCGTCATCACTGTGATTGCGACAGACCACGCGCCTCACCATGCAGATGAGAAAAATGTAGAAGATATCACCAAAGCGCCATCTGGTATGACTGGTTTAGAAACCTCTCTTTCTCTTGGATTGACTTATTTGGTGGAAGCTGGTGAGCTAAGCTTAATGGAATTGCTAGAAAAAATGACTGTTAATCCAGCCAAGCTTTACAACTTTGAAGCAGGCTACTTAGCTGAAAATGGTCCAGCGGACATCACTATCTTTGATGACAAGGCTGATCGGACTGTTGGTCCAAACTTCGCTTCAAAATCAGCTAATTCTCCATTTATCGGGGAAACTTTAAAAGGGCAGGTTAAATATACTATCTGTAAGGGACAAATCGTCTATCAAAACTAGATGGGATTCTGCTCTATAAATTATAAGAATAGAGAGCGTATATGTATTCAACCCATCAATTTAAAGATAAGTTTGTCTTATTTCTTAAGATATTTTTTCCTATCCTGATTTATCAGTTTGCCAATTATTCTGCCTCTTTTGTTGATACAACCATGACTGGGCAGTACAATACCATGGACTTGGCAGGAGTATCAACTGCAACGAGTCTATGGAATCCTTTCTTTACTTTTTTAACAGGGATTGTTTCGGCCGTGGTTCCCATCATAGGCCATCATCTGGGACGGGGCAAAAAGGAAGAAGCGGCATCTGACTTTTATCAATTCATCTACTTAGCTTTCGGACTGTCTTTGGTCTTGCTTGGCATGGTAGTATTCTTAGCGCCGCCTGTCTTAAACCATATCGGACTAGAAACTCAAGTGGCGGCAGTTGCAGTTTCTTATCTTTGGTACCTTTCTATCGGGATTATTCCCTTGTTGCTTTTTAGTGTCATTCGGTCATTGTTAGATTCTCTTGGTTTGACCAAACTATCGATGTATCTGATGCTCCTATTACTTCCGCTCAATAGTGGTTTTAACTATCTCTTGATATATGGAGTATTCGGTTTTCCTGAGCTTGGTGGTGCAGGAGCAGGGCTAGGAACTTCGCTAGCCTATTGGGTTTTATTGGGGATTTCTATTCTTGTTTTGTTCAAACAAGAAAGGTTAAAAGCGTTACATCTTGAAAAACGCATTCCACTAAATATAGATAAAATCAAGGAAGGTGTTCGATTAGGTCTACCAATCGGGGGAACCGTATTTGCTGAAGTAGCCATTTTCTCCGTGGTTGGACTAATCATGGCTAAGTTTTCATCGCTCATCATCGCCAGTCACCAGTCAGCTATGAACTTTTCCAGCCTCATGTATGCTTTTCCTATGAGTATTTCCTCTGCTATGGCGATTGTTGTGTCTTACGAGGTGGGGGCTAAACGTTTTGAGGATGCAAAAATCTATGCACGTCTGGGGAGAATAACAGCCCTTATTTTTGCTGGTCTTACCCTGTCCTCTCTCTACATTTTTAGAGATCGTGTAGCAAGTCTATATGGGAATGACTCTCAGTTCATTGAAACAACTGCTGTATTTCTGACTTACAGTCTCTTCTTCCAGTTAGCAGATAGCTTTGCGGCACCGCTCCAGGGGATTCTAAGAGGCTATAAGGACACTATCGTTCCTTTCTATCTTGGCTTAATCGGGTATTGGGGAGTAGCGATACCTCTAGGATATCTACTAGATCAGGCAACTGACTTAGGAGCATATGCCTACTGGATTGGGTTAATTGCCAGCTTGATTGTTTCTGGTTGTTTGTATCAATGGCGTTTGAAATCCATAATGAAAAGATTGGGCTAATTTTTGGAAAATATCCCGAAAAATAACTTTGTGAAAAAATGATCTAACTGGAGAGAATCCCTGTTAAAACGGGGATTTATTTTTTTACCTTGTGAAATTTTATCGGTCATATACTTTGACAGTGTTTTCTAAAAACGGTAAAATAGTAGAGTAAGTACAAAGTTAGAAAGGCAAGAAGATGTCAACTTTAGATAAAAATCTTTTGCTAGAGATGTTCCGTAAGATGGAAGAAATCCGTCGTATGGACTTAAAAATTGCGCAATTAGTAAAGAAAGGGAAAGTGCCAGGAATGACGCACTTTTCTGTTGGAGAAGAGGCAGCTAACGTGGGTGCTATGTTGGCTCTCAATCCAGATGATCTAATTACCTCAAACCACCGTGGTCACGGACAAGCTATTGCCAAAGGAATTGACCTCAACGGAATGATGGCTGAAATCCTTGGCAAATACACTGGAACTTGTAAAGGTAAAGGTGGATCTATGCACATTGCCGACCTTGATGCTGGTAACCTCGGTGCCAATGGTATCGTTGGTGGTGGTATGGGAATCGCTGTTGGCGCAGCCCTTAGTCAGCAAATGCAACATACTGATAAAATCGTCGTCTGCTTCTTTGGAGATGGTGCGACCAACGAAGGTGTTTTCCACGAAGCAGTGAACATGGCTTCTATTTGGAAACTCCCAGTTATTTTCTACTGCATTAACAACGGTTATGGGATCTCTGCGGATATCAAGAAAATGACCAATGTAGAGCACATTCATCAACGTAGTGCTGCATACGGAATTCCTGGAATGTTCATCGAAGATGGAAACAATGTCATCGACGTCTATGAAGGATTTAAGAAAGCCGTAGACCATGTTCGTGGTGGCAATGGCCCAGTCTTGATTGAAAGTGTAACTTATCGATGGCTTGGCCACTCATCATCTGACCCTGGTAAATATCGTACCCGTGAAGAAGTGGAAATGTGGAAACAAAAAGACCCAATCGAAAATCTTCGCAAATACCTCATTGAAAACAATATTGCAAGTGCAGAAGAATTGGAAGAAATTCAAGCACAAGTCAAGGAAGCAGTAGAAGCCTCTGTTAAATTTGCAGAAGAAAGCCCATTCCCACCACTAGAATCGGCATTTGAAGATATTTACGCAGACTAAGGAGAAAGAGATAAAATGGAAACAAAAACAATGTCCTTCCGTGACACCATTATCCTTGCTATGTCTGAGGAAATGCGTCGCGATGAAAATGTATTCTTGATGGGAGAAGACGTCGGTGTCTTCGGAGGAGACTTCGGAACTTCTGTTGGAATGCTCGAAGAATTTGGTCCAGAACGTATCCGTGACTGTCCGATTTCTGAAGCTGCCATCTCTGGAGCAGCAGCGGGAGCAGCTATGACAGGACTTCGCCCAATCGTTGATATGACCTTTATGGACTTCTCGGTTATAGCCATGGACAATATCGTCAACCAAGCTGCTAAAACACGTTATATGTTTGGTGGTAAAGGTCAGGTTCCAATGACAGTTCGATGTGCAGCTGGTAACGGTGTCGGTTCTGCAGCCCAGCACTCGCAATCTTTAGAGTCTTGGTTCACTCACATTCCTGGACTTAAGGTTGTAGCACCAGGTACACCTGCTGACATGAAAGGACTTCTAAAATCTTCTATCCGTGATAATAACCCTGTTATCATTCTTGAGTACAAGTCAGAATTTAACCAAAAAGGGGAAGTGCCAGTTGATCCAGACTACACAATCCCACTTGGAGTTGGCGAAATTAAACGCGAAGGAACGGATGTAACAGTTGTTACTTACGGTAAAATGCTTCGCCGTGTGGTTCAAGCAGCTGAAGAATTGGCAGAAGAAGGAATTTCGGTTGAAATTGTGGACCCACGTACCCTTGTACCGCTTGATAAGGATGTCATCATTAACTCAGTTAAGAAGACTGGTAAGGTTGTTCTGGTCAACGACGCCCACAAAACAAGTGGCTATATCGGAGAGATTTCAGCAATTATTTCAGAGTCAGAAGCATTTGACTATCTAGATGCACCAATCCGCCGTTGTGCAGGAGAAGATGTGCCAATGCCTTACGCACAAAATCTAGAAAATGCTATGATTCCAACCGTTGAAAGCATCAAAGATGCAATCCGAAAAACTTATAACAAAGAATAATCTTGCATAAATTAAATTATGTAATATTTTAGAGGTTTTTAACTTTAGTAACTTAAGATATGTTTTGTATCTAACTTATTTGTAAAGTTGTGACAGTTTTTTGACGAATCAATAATATTCGATAAAAAACTTAGTAAGTCTACTAGGTTGGTCGCCTAATAGCGACAACCGTAGTAACTTGAGACATGTTTCGTGTCCAAGTTACTTGTAGAGTTAAACACGGGCTAAAAGCTCGGAAAAAAGATAAATCTCCTTGGCTTCATCAAAGTCTGCGTAGATTTCCTATTTTTCAGTCGCTTTTTACGCCCTTAGTATCATAATTAGAATTGGAGAGGTCATGGCTGATGACAAGCTAAGAGCGACTCCTGCAGCTAGAAAGTTAGCGGATGATTTAGGGATCAATCTCTACGATGTTTCTGGCTCAGGTGCAAACGGTCGTGTCCACAAAGAAGACGTGGAAACTTATAAAGACACAAACGTGGTTCGCATTTCGCCACTTGCAAAACGAATTGCCCTCGAACATAACATTGCTTGGCAGGAAATCCAAGGAACGGGTCATCGTGGTAAGATCATGAAGAAGGATGTTTTGGCCTTACTTCCTGAAAATATCGAAAACGACACCATCAAGTCTCCTGCTCAAATTGAAAAAGCGGAAGAAGTTCCAGATACTATCACTCCTTATGGTGAGATTGAGCGTATTCCAATGACACCAATGCGTAAGGTTATCGCCCAACGTATGGTTGAATCCTACCTAACTGCGCCAACCTTCACACTCAACTATGATGTCGATATGTCAGAAATGTTGGCTCTTCGTAAGAAGGTTCTTGAACCAATCATGGAAGCAACTGGTAAGAAAATTACGGTTACTGATCTTCTTTCACTAGCTGTTGTTAAGACATTGATGAAACATCCTTACATCAACGCTTCATTGACAGAAGACGGCAAGACTATTATCACTCATAATTATGTCAACCTTGCTATGGCAGTTGGAATGGATAATGGATTGATGACACCAGTTGTTTACAATGCTGAAAAAATGAGCTTGTCAGAGTTGGTTGTTGCCTTTAAGGATGTAATTGGTCGTACCTTGGATGGTAAATTGGCTCCAAGCGAACTGCAAAATTCAACCTTCACAATCAGTAACTTGGGAATGTTTGGCGTTCAGTCCTTTGGTCCGATTATTAACCAACCAAACTCAGCTATCCTCGGGGTTAGCTCAACAGTTGAGAAACCTATAGTTGTCAATGGTGAGATTGTCATTCGCCCAATCATGAGTCTTGGTTTAACTATTGACCACCGTGTTGTAGATGGTATGGCTGGTGCTAAGTTTATGAAAGACTTGAAAGCCTTGATTGAGAATCCAATCTCAATGTTGGTTTAAGTCAGCTATTGTTTTTTTAGAGATTTAAATAAAGGAAGTAAGACATGGCCTTAGAAGTAATTATGCCAAAAGCCGGCGTGGATATGACAGAAGGACAAATCGTCCAATGGAATAAAAAAGTCGGTGAATTTGTAAAAGAAGGAGAAATCCTTTTGGAAATCATGACTGATAAAGTCAGCATGGAATTGGAAGCCGAAGAAGATGGATACTTGATTGCCATCCTTAAAGGAGATGGTGAAACTGTTCCAGTAACTGAAGTTATCGGTTACCTTGGAGAAGAAGGGGAAAACATCCCAACAGCTGGCGCAGCTGCGCCAGAATCAAAACCTGCACCTGCAGCTAGTGCCTCAAACGACGATGGTAAGAGCGATGATGCCTTTGATATCGTTGTGATTGGTGGAGGTCCTGCTGGTTATGTTGCAGCCATTAAAGCTGCCCAACTCGGTGGGAAGGTTGCCCTTGTTGAGAAATCTGAACTCGGTGGAACGTGTTTGAACCGTGGCTGTATCCCAACGAAGACCTACCTTCACAATGCTGAAATCATCGAAAATATCGGTCATGCAGCAAACCGTGGTATCGTCATCGAAAATCCAAACTTCACTGTAGATATGGACAAACTCCTTGAAACCAAGTCTAAGGTTGTTAATACTTTGGTTGGTGGAGTTGCAGGTCTTCTTCGTAGTTACGGAGTTACTGTTCATAAAGGAATTGGTACCATCACTAAAGACAAGAATGTATTGGTAAATGGTTCGGAATTGCTTGAAACCAAGAAAATCATCCTTGCTGGTGGTTCAAAAGTCAGCAAGATCAACGTTCCTGGTATGGAATCTTCACTCGTGATGACTAGCGACGACATTCTTGAAATGAACGAAGTTCCAGAAAGCCTTGTTATCATCGGTGGTGGAGTTGTCGGTATCGAACTGGGTCAAGCCTTCATGACATTTGGTTCAAAAGTAACTGTTATCGAAATGATGGACCGTATCGTTCCAGCTATGGATGCTGAAGTTTCTAAGAACCTTCGCTTGATCCTTGAGCGTAAAGGAATGACCATCTTGACAGGTACAAAACTGCAAGAAATCATTGAGGAAAATGGTCAACTTCGTATCAAGGTTGAAGGAAAAAACGATATCATTGCAAATAAAGCCCTTCTTTCAATCGGTCGTGTTCCAGATCTTGAAGGTATTGGCGATGTTGAGTTTGAATTGGATCGTGGACGTATCAAGGTCAACGAATACATGGAAACTTCTGTTCCAGGTATCTACGCACCAGGTGATATCAATGGTACTAAGATGTTGGCGCACGCGGCCTTCCGCATGGGTGAAGTTGCTGCTGAAAATGCCCTTAAAGGAAACCATGCTGTTGCCAAACTGAACTTGACTCCTGCAGCCATCTACACTCTTCCTGAAGTAGCAGCAGTAGGTCTGACTGAAGAACAAGCTCGTGAGAAATACGATGTAGCCATCGGTAAATTCAACTTTGCTGCCAACGGACGTGCTATTGCATCGGATGCAGCTCAAGGTTTCGTAAAAGTTATCGCTGATAAGAAATACGGAGAAATCCTAGGTGTGCACATCATTGGTCCTGCAGCTGCAGAATTGATCAATGAGGCATCAAGCATCATCGAGATGGAAATTACTGTTGAAGAAATGCTTAAAACCATCCACGGACACCCAACCTACTCTGAAGTGATGTACGAAGCATTCGCAGATGTTCTAGGAATGGCTATCCATTCACCTAAGAAAAATAAATAAGATTTTCAACTAAATTTTCTTAAAGTAGTACGGACGGCAGTGACCTCTATTAGAGTTCCATGCCTAAAAATTGAGCCTCTTGTCTCAATTTTTCCGAGAAATGTGACGTGTTATCGTTACATTTCTTTTTACCACTTTAGAAAATTGGATTGCTATGAACAGAATTTAAAAACTAAATTTTTGGAAATACTATGAAATATATTATCAATCATTCAAATGACACTGCTTTTAATATCGCCTTGGAAGAATATGCCTTTAAACACCTACTTGATGAGGATCAAATCTTCCTTCTTTGGATTAATAAACCATCTATCATTGTTGGGCGTCACCAGAATACTATCGAAGAAATCAACCGTGATTATGTTCGCGAAAATGGTATTGAGGTAGTCCGCCGTATCAGTGGTGGTGGAGCTGTTTATCACGATTTAAATAACCTCAACTACACCATCATTTCAAAAGAAGATGAAAACAAGGCCTTTGACTTCAAGAGCTTCTCAACTCCAGTTATCAATACCTTGGCTCAACTAGGCGTTAAAGCTGAGTTCACAGGCCGTAATGACCTTGAGATTGATGGCAAAAAATTCTGTGGTAATGCCCAAGCTTATATTAATGGGCGTATCATGCACCACGGTTGCCTGCTCTTTGACGTTGATTTGTCAGTCCTTGCTAACGCCCTCAAGGTTTCAAAGGACAAATTTGAGTCAAAAGGTGTGAAATCTGTCCGTGCTCGTGTAACCAATATTGTCAATGAATTGCCAGAAAAAATCACAGTTGAAGAATTTCGTGATTTGCTATTGGAATACATGAAAAAAGAGTATCCAGAAATGACAGAATACGTTTTTTCTGAGGAAGAATTGGCTGAAATCAACCGCATCAAGGATACCAAGTTTGGAACTTGGGACTGGAACTACGGTAAATCACCTGAATTTAACGTCCGTCGTGGAACCAAATTCACTAGTGGTAAAGTCGAAGTCTTTGCTGATGTTCTCGAATCAAAAATCCAAGACATCAAGATTTATGGTGACTTCTTTGGTATTGAAGACGTTGCAGCTGTAGAAGATGTCCTTCGTGGAGTGAAATACGAACGCGAAGATGTCCTCAAGGCTCTAGAAACTATTGACATTACACGCTACTTTGCTGGTATTAGCCGAGAAGAAATCGCTGAAGCGGTAGTGGGATAAAAGGAAAAGAAGTTGCATATTTAAGCAACTTCTTTTTTTGTGATTTAGCACACATAATTATAATTATGTAATATTTATAAACTATCCAAAGCATTCTTTTGTTCATCATTAACGATATGGGTATAGAGGTCGGTGACTTGTGTGCTGGCATGTCCTAGTTGGTGACTGACTAAAACTTGCGATTTAGTAGCATCATAGAGCCTGGTTGCTAGCGTATGGCGCAGTTTGTGGGGAGTAACACGCACTTTGAAGTCCTCAGAATACTTAGCAACCATTTTTTCAACACTAGAAGCATCAATACGATTAGGAACACCTCGGTAGAGTGTCAAAAAAAGGGCTGTATCTGTTTTTTCCGTCTTATAGCGTTGATTTCGAATGGCGAGATAATTCTCTAGGTATGGCTTAGCAAAGGCAGCAACATTGACCGAGTCACGTTTACCCCCTTTTCGAGTGACATCAATCACCATCATTTTGAGATTGAGATCTCTCAGATCCATATTAACTGCTTCAGACAGGCGGACACCAGAAGCCAAGAGAAGGGCAATAATGGCTAAATCACGTTCTTTATTTTTATTAAATGATGAGAGAGCACGATTTGAGAGCTGTTGTGGATACTCCTGGTCGATATAGGTTAGAAAACCTTCTGTTTCATCACCTAGAAAGAGTTTTTGCTTGATGTTTTCAGCTCTGGCAGCAAGGGTTTCTTTCTTTTTCTTGGTTGAAACTTTCTTCATTACATTACGATAAAAATAGGGTTCGCCTTGGTCATTTTCAACTTCCTCGGTCAGATACTTGTAAAGACTAGAAAGTGCCGATAAGGTTCGATTGATTGTTGTCTGAGAGACACCTTGTTTGGTTGTATTGGCATTCAGCAAAGGTCGTTCTCGTAGATAAAGAATAAAGGATTCCATATCTTTCTTTGACATATTTTCCAAGACCAATAAAGGAATATCAGCAATTGTATCAGCATTTGAAATCCCAGACTCTAAAACCCAGCTGAAAAAACGATCGTATTCCTTGAGGTATTCGTACAGAGTTATAAAACTGTAGGGCACAGCAAGCTTAGATTGGTAGTATTCCAGAACATACCAGGGCATGATTTGTTTTAGTTTGTCGATTCGTTCCAGTAAAATCTCACGTTTCATGTATTTTCTCCATAATTAAGTCTACTAGTAAGTAGTATAGCATAGACTCATATATTTTTCAAGAAAATTATAGTTTTTCGGAAAGATATCATAGGGGATATATAGGACTGTTTTGTTTTAGATAAGTAACCAAAAATTTTTTTATAGCTAATTATCCTCAATTATGTACTTTATTTAAGTGAATACTGAAATTTTTAAAAGCTCTTCATCTACTATGAAACGTACTTTATTTAAGTGAAAGCTAAAAACTTTTCAAATGTACATTTTGACAAAATAAGAACACTTTAAATAATATAAAGTGTTCTTATTTTTTTATATCTTTTTTAAACTGTACAAAATGTTCTTGCTTTCTTCTGTATCCTTTGCAAATTGAACATGCCTTTTTATTTCGCTTTCTGTACGTCATTCTTTCTTTAACTTGAATTTTATAACGATGATCTGGATTTTCTTGACATATCCACCATACAGACATATTACTCAACTCTGTGATTTCAGTTGGATTTGCTATTAGGAGGTTATTTACATAATCCCACTCATTCATTAGACTTTGTTGTGTTGTTGCTAAGTCGTTAAACCCTTTTAAAACTTTTTGATTTCTACAATATGGACAAGAATTATCTCTGTAAAATTTTTCTTTAATGACTTGCTGATATTCTCCAGTACATACAGGACATTTCCACCATGCGGTATATGTTGAATTAGCCCTTACTGAAGACATTTCTTGTTTATTTAATGTAGACCATTCTTTAATTAACCAAGGATGTGTTGTTTCTAGATCGTTATAACCCTTTGCAGTCTTCTTAAATGAACAATACGGACAACATTGGTCGTTTTCGTGGCGTTCAGAAATTTTCGCTTTAAAATTCCTGTGACATTTTCGGCAATTCCAATCAACTAATGTATTTGAATCATAAAAGAAAGTGTAAATATCTCCGTTAAGTTCTTTCACCCATTCATTGATTAAGTACGGCTTAACATAGTTTACTGTTTCATTTGGTTTAGGGAGTTTTTTATTGTAGTAAGGGCATATAGAGTTAAGTTTACTAGAATTATTTTTTGTAAATGCCTCTAAAACAATCCCTAATCTTTCCTGAAATTCTAAATTGCAACAATCACAAATCCAAGTAAATATTTTATTCTCAGCTTCAACCGATCTCGTCACCTCATCAGTTTTTATTAAGTTCTTGCTACTCCAATAATCACATAATTCAGGATAAATATCTGGAATTGTATTATAGCCTTTTAATGCTTGTTCGTTATTGCAATATGGACAAGTATTAGGCACTTCTCTTCTAATTGGAATTGAACACAAGTATTCACCTCTACAAACGGAGCAATTCCACCAATATTTTTTTGTTTCAATGTGACTCAATGCTAAATGAACAGGCAATCCATTTTTATCGCTCCATTCTTCCTGTAATTATGGAAATTGTAGAGTATATAATTGTTAAAAACAAGTGTATCCCAATCACAGTTGTTGGGACATGTTTCAAAATTACTATTCTCTAAGTCGGTTCTTGAAATCATTTCAATAGGACTGTAATAAAAACTGACATGGCAACAAGGGCATTTCCAATTTATACATTCAGAAGACTTATACCAGTATTCAGAAATAGATTTATCATTACTTTTATCCCAAAATTTCTCTAAATAAGGATGAGTTTCTTGTAAAGTATTATACCCTTTTAACATCAACTTATCATCACAATAAGGGCATTCTTCAAGATGCCTTTTAACAACACAACAGTCATATTGACCATGACACTTAAAACACTGCCATCTTACTAAGATGTCGGATAAGCTATCAATCATATTACTTTTTACAAGAGTTGGAATAAATTGCTTAAAAAGATTTCTATCTGTATGTAATTCCGATAAAGTATCTGAAATAAAAAAGAATGCTGATAAATCAACATTCTCTTCTTGTATTTTTGAGAAAAAATGTTCCTTTTGTCTGTTTAGCTACCAAAAAGATACCATATAACCTTATTTAAAAACAGTTGATTTGCTCTTGCTGATGTATTCATTTTTATATTCAACAACGTCCTCAATAAGCTGTTTCTTTATTACTTGAATATATTTTTCCATGTATTCAAAATCAATAGTACCACTTTTTGTCACTGGAAGTTCAATATCAATATTTGAAATAACATCAAGAGCAAAAGAAGATTGACCCCAAGAAAAATTTGTAAAAGCTTTTTTCATCGAACTAATTAAATACAAAGCAATATTTTCTGTTAATTTCCCATATTTTTTATTTAACTTAAATATTTGAATCTTATCTCCTGTAAAGTAGGCATTTGGTTGATAATACATAGTTACAGTATCTTGACCGAAAGAAATAGTATTGGAGGGATTTAAAAATTTTTCATCAAAATCAATATATCCTCTGATTCCATTTTCACCTTCTCCTCTAGCAACATATGGGAATTCACCGTTAAAAGTAACAATATTCGCATTTATCTTCTTCTTAGTAGGTAGGTATGATATCAAAAAAAGTTAACTACAGAAACAACGGAATTAAATTTGATTTTTGCGCTAAAATGATGCGCACGTTTAGAATAAAACAAGTATTAAACTTAATACAATTTTAACATAGCGGAAAAGAGGTGTAAAGAATAAATACTCTGAAAAGCTTGTATACATTTTTGATTCGTGCACAAGTATGTAAATATTGTAAAACAATTTCAAAATGTGGTAGACTAGATATGAATTTTGATGGACGATAATTAGGTTAGAGAAAAGGTTACAGATGGAAAAATTTGTTTTTATCGGAATGCTAGTGTTCTTGGCATTTGTGTTTATTGGAATATTGTTTTGGCTGCGTTTTAGAATGAAGAACACCTTTGAGAACGGTGTTCCAGTGTACGATGCCCCAGCAAATAATCAGACTAGGACGAGTAAGCTAAGCGTAGGAGAGTATGCAGTGCACATAATTTTAATACTAATTAGCGCTGTAATTGCCTTTAAGGTCATGAGCATGTTCCGTCATGGGGCGGCGCCAATTGGTGCTGCTATAATCACGCCTTCTATAATGTCGCTTTTCAATGCACAAAGGAGAACCGGGAAATCTTGGATGGGTATCGTTGCAGTGCTTATGATATTCGTGTTTTTGATGTTTGTATATATAATTATAGGTCTACCTGATAACGCACCTCCACTTAAAATTGACGGAACTGAAATTCATCTTACAGAGACTAAGATTTCGGATTTGATAGACAAGGGGTTTGAAATTTATGTGTCAAATGGTAGACATGATTATCCTAATTATAACGAGCTTTTGACAACGGGAAGCTATACTAAATACCAAGGAGCTGGGGTTAGCGTACCAAACGGCTTTAAGTCATATGACTCAGCAGTTACGCGATCTACCTATCTTCTTGTAAAGAAGAATGTAGTTCTCGGATGTATAGGTGTTTACGGAGATAAGAGGAAGAGTACGGAGCTGAAGGACTGTGTAGTTACGCAGGTTTGCTTCGATTCTGAGTGCACAGCTGTTGCCAAAAAATATGAAATTTCATATAATATAGATGGTATAGATTTGCTAAAGAAGCTTGACGAAAACGAGTTCACGAAAGTATTTGGGAAAAAAATATGGCTGACTCCAAGCGAGCCAAGAGATGAATATTTGGGTCATTATGGCGTGCAGTGGGGAGCAGGTAACAATGAATTCTTTTGGAATCATTATTTTATGAATTTAGACCTTGATTCTAATAATGATATAGTTAATTTTAATTTTAGTTCTAATATTGCAGCAGAGCGATAGAAGAATTTGCAGGGATAATTAGGCAAAATGAAAAAGAAAAAAGTACTAAGTAAGACAAAGTATGCTATTTATCTTCTAGTGGTCCACCTTATATGCATACTTTTCACTATAAGCAAAATAGTGATACCTTCATGGGGTCACTGGTTAGAGACGACACGCTTTCTTTGGACAAGCTTTCCTACCTATGTATGCGTGTTAATAGCCATTCTCCCAATGGTATGCTTTTGGCCATATTTGATTAGTGCAGATTTTAAGCCGGGTACAGCAAAGACCTTGCTTGCGACTTTTGGTCTAATAGTAGGTAACGTGACTCTGATTTTGATATATACGACTATTTTGCACAAGGTATTATAGGTATAAAAAAATCCCTTTATAGGGATTTTTTGATTGCTTCAAGTAGCTCGTCATATTCTTCAAATGCTGGAACCTCTGGGTGATCCTTCTTGATTGATTCGGTGCTTCTAAACAAGAATCCTTGTGGGTTTCTCCTTGAAAGAAGTCGGTTTAATCGACGGTCAAGGCAGTTGATTTGGTTAGTCCAAATTATTCGGCAAGCCATAAATACTCAAATTTCTCCCAATAACATTGTCATCATAGATAGCTTCCCCTTATCACTTTGTCAACCAGTCCGTAACCATAGAGCACATGTTTTTAATGAACTAGCCGACAGATGACTTACTAGAAAATTGTTCTCAACCATATGTTTTAGCTGATTTAGCTTATCTTAGCTATGAACTCAGAGAACAGTTGAAACAGAAAGGTTACCATCTTTGGACGCCTTTACGTCAAAATATGGCAAGAGCTAAACAACATAATCATTTGTGCTTTTTTTGATGTCGAACAAACACTAGCTAGAGGCTTAACAAGATTGTAGTTGAGAATGGAGCAAATTGTACTGACTTATAATCTGAGATACTTTGAGATTAACTAGCACCACGAGTAAAAATCTATATCTTACTATCAATAAGACCTTAAATGAGCAGCAAAAAATGTACAATTAAACCACCACTTCTTCTGCACCTATTAGAGTAAAAAATGTACAAATCAATTTCTCAAACTTGATATTATGATAAACTATAAAACATACAAAATAACACTCTAAAATAATGTACAAAACAAAAATAAAGTACACTCCTTAAAGAATGTACTTTATGCTTCTAATTCAGTTGTATCAATGGTTTAGCTCTTGTTAAGTCAATTGTACATAAACTTTTAGTTTTTAAAATAGAAAAAAGACTCAGATCTATGAAATACAGAGCTAAGTCTTTAAAGTTTCTACCGTGAATCATTATCTAGTACTCTTTCTAGTTTCCAAATACTAAACCAGAATGAAATGGTCAGCAGAATAAGGAAAATAGTAAAGAGAGTGTTATCAACGAGACTTTTGTTTATTTTACACAATTGAAGAGCTATATAGGGAGCCATGGGGTACAAAATACATTGTATAATTGCTATCATTTTCTTTTTCATGATTTTTAATCTTACTGCGTAGATTAAGTACAGTAAACTCCTTTCTAGCTTTATCATTTCTAACTTAATTATGGTACATGGTATAAAAGTTCAATTACTTGTATGTGAAATATCTTATCAGTGAAAAATAATCGATCTCATTTCTGAGAATCGGTTTTCTAAATACATTAAGAAAGTATTTTACATAATTTATGTTATGCAAAATACTACAACAACAAATCTTTGACTTTTCCAATTTCACTTTTTGGAATCACTAGGTGAATCATATCACCCAGATACATTCTAGTTGAGCCGTTAACTGTTTGGCTTTTGCCATTATGGACTTGGGTGGTGATGAGTACGTTATGTGGCAAGTTGAGTTCGTGAACCTGTTTTCCAGCGATTTTATCTGATACAGGGATTTCAATTAGGGTAACTTCTCCTTCGTCTGTTGCTTCTTCTGGCAGCATTTTTTCTAGCATGGCCTCATAGACTGGCGCCCCTTTGAGTAGATCCATGACGATGTAAGCAACCAAGGTTACCAATCCAAGTGGCATGAGGTTGCGAATATCTCCAACCATCTCAGTTACGAGGATCATGGCAGTTAAGGGAGCCTTGGAAATTGCCCCAAAGTAGCCACTCATTCCCAGAATGACAAATATAGGGAATTGTTCCTGACTGACAAGCCCAAGATTGACACAAATGACACCAACTAGGGCACCAAGTAAGGACCCAAGCGCCAGAATGGGAAGGAAGATTCCTCCTGGGAGGCCACTTCCATAGCTAATCATGCTCCAAACAAAGCGAATCAAAAAGTAAGCTAATAGAACTTGAAAACTAAAATTTTGCTCAGTTAGGGAAAGAACAAGCTGATTTCCACCACCAAGAATTTGTGGCAAGAAAATCCCGACTGGTATGATAAGGATAAAGGCTAGGATTGGATAATAAGCTTTATCCAAATGGATTTTTTGACCAATCCAGTCATAAATTCGACCAACATTGAGTACAGCTTTCTCATAGAGAAAACCAGAAAGCCCGAGAAAAACTCCCATAAGGAGGTATATCCAATACTGGTCTAGGGTCATGAGAGGGATGTTATCTGGCATATCCAGTACGGGGGTTAGGCCAAATATGAGCAGAGAAATAAAGTTTGCTACGAGACTAGCTGCTAAAGTTGAGACCCAAAAAAAGCGTGAAAAATGGTGGTAAACTTCTTCTATAACAAAGAGAAGACCTGCGATTGGTGCATTAAAGGCAGCTGCTAATCCTGCTGCAGCACCACTGGCAATCAAGGAACGTTCCTCTACTGGGCTAGATTTGAGCCACTTGGCAATGCCTTTACCACCAACTGCTCCAAGTTGAATACTTGGCCCTTCTCTACCTAGCATAAGGCCACTGGCAATAGCAAGAATCCCTAGAATATACTTTTTCCAGAGGACACTCCACCAGTTAAGAGTCATGAGTCCTTTTAATTCGGCTTCGACTTGAGGAATTCCTGAACCCTTGATATCTTTTTCCGATCGAGTCAATTTCGCACTGAGCCAGCTAACAATTAGATAAAATAGACCAATGATAAAAAGATTGCGGACTAGGTGCGCTTGACCTTGATAGAGTCCTTGTATCAGGTGGAAGCCCTTTTCAATTAAGAAACGAAAAGAACCAACGATTAGCCCGACAACTAGCCCGACGATAAGTCCTCGCCCAACTTGGGATAATATGGTACTTGAAGCAAAGGCAAATTCTTTCTTGGATCGGAGTATTTCTGACTGTTCTTCCATAATCATTTCCTCCAATTTAACTTTCTTTGTTTGCTGCGACCAGTGATTTTATCGGTTCAAAACTGGTTCGATGAATTGGGGTGACTCCTAGTTTTTCGAGACCATCTAAGTGTTTTGCCGTTCCATATCCAGCATTAGCAGCGAAATCATATCCAGGATACTGGTTGTTATAATCCTTCATTAGATTATCCCTTGTCACTTTGGCAACTATGGATGCGGCTGCGATAGAGAGCGAGTTGGCATCTCCTTTGATGATGGCTGTTTGGGAAATCGGTAAATCAAGCTGCATGGCATCGATCAAGAGGTGCTCAGGTTGGGGACTGAGCTGAGAGATTGCTTCCTTCATGGCCAGTTTGGTCGCTTCATAGATATTGACTTGGTCAATGATGTGATTATCCATGATACCAATACCGATTGCCAAGGCTTGGTCTTGAACGGCTTGATAAATTTCCAGATGTTTCTTTTTAGGGATCTTCTTGCTGTCGTTGAGGCCTCTAATCTTACAATTTTTTGGCAAGATAACGGCTGCAGCGACTACAGGTCCAGCAAGAGGACCACGGCCGACCTCGTCAACGCCTGCTATTAAGCTTAATCCTTGTTTATAAAGTTCTTTTTCATAGGAAAGCATGGATTCCAGGCGAAGGTCTTCATCCAGTTCAGCCTGAATGGCTTTTTTACGCTTGCTGATTTCCTTTTGGACTCCAGAACGAGGATCCTTTTCCAGTTCAAGAAAAAGGGGATTGTCTAAGTCATTAACCCGAGCAAGAAGTTCCTTAATTTCTTTAATCGTCGTCATCGATATCATCCAATGTATCTAAGGTGTAGTTGCCGAGTTTTCCATCACGAACTTCCTTGACGAAAAGACTGTAAAAACGGTCATAGTCGTCACGGAAACCAAGGGCACGGGTCATATCCATGATGATAACAGGTGCTTCTTCTTCTATCTTCATTTGTTTGAAGCGTTCAGCTAGCTTTTCTGGATAATGTTTTTTGAAATAATTGAGACCAAAAATGGTTACTTCATCCATTGGAAGCAATTGGTCTTTAATTGCTCCAGTTAGGGCTAGTTTCAGTGCGACAGCATCATCTTCAAACTTAGGCCAAAGAATCCCTGGTGTGTCTAGGATTTCAAGGTCTTTGTTGGTTTTGAGCCATTGTTGTCCCTTGGTAACACCTGGTTTATTGCCGACAACTGCAATCTTTTTCCCAGCCAAACGGTTCATCAGAGTTGATTTACCAGCGTTTGGAATTCCGATAATCATGGTCCGCAAGGTTTCAATCTTGATACCGCGTTCTTTCTGGCGTGCAATCTTATCAGCCATGAGCTTTTTAGCAGCATCTGTCACAACTTTTACAGTCACTTGCTCTTTGGAGTTGATAGCCAGAGTTTGGATTCCCTGTGATTCAAAGTACTGACGCCATTCTTTGGTCATTGCTGGGTCTGCTAAGTCCGCTTTATTTAAAATCAAGAGTTTTGGTTTGTCACCCACAATCTTGTTTAACATAGGATTTTGACTAGATAGAGGTAAGCGAGCATCCACCAAAATCGTCACAAAATCAACAAATTTTAAATTCTCCTGAACTTGTCGCCGAGCCTTAGACATGTGGCCCGGAAACCATTGAATTGTAGCCATAAATTTCCCTTTCCGACTGAAAAACGTAGTAAAAACGTTTTCTTTCCTACCATCTATTCTATCATAAATTAGGAACTTTTGCACAGGCTTGGACCACAATAAATGACAAATAGTAATCGTGTGACACATCCTTGATACCAGTAAGGATTGACTTGACTTTTTTTGATGATAGGTATATACTTAGTGTATACATTTTTCTGGAGGTAGAGCAATGAATACAGTAAAGACTCGGAAGGTAGGGAATTCTCTCACTGTGACCATTCCTAAAAATTTGGGTATGACAGAAGGTCAAGAAATGGTTGTCTATAAAGGGATTGACGGAGTCATTGTCTTAGCTCCAAAATTAAAAGATCCCTTTGATGGGATTACTGATTTGAGAATGACAAATGATTTTGAAGGGGTAAGGTCACTTGATAGCGAAATCTGACTATATTCCTGAAAAGCAGGATATCATTTGGCTGGACTTTGATCCATCAGTCGGTCGGGAAATCCAGAAACGGCGACCTGCCTTGGTAGTTTCTAGGAGAGAATATGCCTTGCAAACTGGTTTTGTAGCTGTCTGTCCTATCACTCATGGCCAACAACGTTTGGCTGAAAAAGGCTTGCTCGTTCCTGTCTCGTCGGACAAGGTAGATGGCGCTGTCAATCCATTTCAACTGTATACCTTTGATTTTCGGATGCGTAATGCTCAAAAAATAACAAGAATGGACACACAATGTTTTCAGAAAGTCGTCCAACTTTACCAGTACATCTTTGGAGATACTTAAATCCTACCATGCATAGACAAGGTAGGATTTTTTCTATATGAGTAACCTATCTAAAAACGGATGAAGACAATTGAGGAGAATCCCTCTAGTCCAACTTTCTTGTGCAGATGATAGATGTTCTGCCTGAAGGCATTCTTTTATAAAATCGCGGACTTGTTCTGGTGCAATTTCAAACTCAAAGGCTTTCATCTTGTAGAAAAAATCGATGAGATGCTCAGATAAGTATTCATCTGAAAAGAGTACTTCTCCACTTTTTCGATATTCTAATAGAAGCCGAGAAAATCTAGCTTTTTCATCAGGCAAATCTCGAAAATAGGAATTAAGAAGCCAAGTCTGCTTCTGCTTTCGTTCAATAGGATCTTGATTTGCAATCCGCTGATCCTTTTCCAGCTCCTTTTGGTTTTGTTTAGCCTTGATAAACCGTTCGTCTCTATTTTTTCCAAAGAGGATTTTCTCCCATTTTCGTTCTTCTTGTGTGAGAGTTTCTGTAAAGCCAAAGTAATCTTGATAGGCGCGTTCAGCGGGTCCCATGGCAAGAATGAGGTTGTCAGCGTATTGCTTGGCGATTTTATCTCTCTTCTTGCGTTCTTTCTCTGCTTGAATCCGTAAATGCTGCTCGTAGTCGATTTTCTCCTTGCCTAGTTTGACAAGGTAGAGTTGGTCATCAGTCTTGCCAAGTAAAAAAGGTTTGATACACTTTTCCAGCACTTCTTCCATACGAGCCTTCTTCTTTGGCTCTGCCTTGATCCAACTTCCGCCTTGAAAGACCTCTAGGAAGAGCTGATAGTCTCTCTCAGGTGTGAATCGATTGCCACGATTGGCTTTGAAAACACCTTTTTCCCAAAACCATTTTAGAAGTCGTTCGTCAAAATCACTTTTATTGACCTTGAATTTTTCCTTCTTTTTTGCTTTTCTAGTTAGACTTTCAAGCTTTCTGAGCAGTTTTTCTTCCTCTTCTAACTGCTGGTCAAGGCTTAATCGATGAAAATGGCGAACACAGTCACTGCCGATAGGAAAGAGACGTTGTCCTGTGACATTGTTAAAGAGTTCGTAACCGTATTTAATCGCATTTCCGCAGACGCAATTGCTACGACCAATACCATTAAAAATCAAGGAAACTTCATTCCATTCCTTGGTAGCTTGATCCCAAGTATCAGCTTTTGAAGCCTGTAAAACTGCATCATGAAGGGATTTTCTAACTGGAAGTGTCATGAGGTCTCCTTTATAGGTTATACTTTTACAACTTGAACCTCATCTTTGCCGAGTAAAATCAAGTATTTTTCTATGTTTTCAATCGAATAAGCTCGTGATAAGGCCTCACCATAGAGGGCTAACTGACCACGGTAGCGGTCTATGAGTTGACTTGGTTCATCGTAATGGTCTGTCTTGTAGTCAAAAAGAACGATACGATCCTCATAAAGCAGATAGCCATCCAAGATCCCACGAACAACGAAATCTTCCTGACTCTTTTGATCTTTTTTGAGCATGGAGAAAGGTTGCTCGCGGTAGAGATGGCTGGTATTAGCGAGAATCTCCTGACCAAGTGGTGTGTCAAAGAATGCTAGAATTTTAGAAAGATTGATCTTGTCTCTAACAACTGGACTAGTTTGAACTTGTTTGAGAGTATCTTTCAGGCTAGCAAGTGTCAGTTGCTGACTGAGGTCAATTCTCTGCATGAGTTCATGAGTGGCACTACCAATCTCTGCTCCAGTTACCTTTTTTTTAGTTGAAAAATCAGGTAAATTGAAGCTGATTTGCTTCTCTGGTGATTTGGTTTGGTTAGTAATTTCTACCCCTTCCATATCCATAACGGGTTCGTAGAATTTCTTGATTTGGCTTGGGGTTTGAACACTTGGTAGTTCAATAGCTGCGCGGTGAAAAGTATTATAAACTTCCACCTCTTTCAGCATTTCCAGAGCTTCTTTGATGGTCTCTGACTGACGGTTGCTTGATTGAGAGCTATCTTGTAGAGGACTCTTGTTTTCCAACTCTCCGATAGCTTCTCTAGTCAACTGGTCTTCACCAATAAAACGATAGCTAAAGTTGAGATTGTCCTTGGCAAATACTTTGCTGATAGCCCATATCCAATCTTGGAAATTTCTTGCTTGCAGTCTGGTATTGCAATCTAATTTTCCATTGTTTGCTGCTGGGTATTCCTTTGCTTCCAGCTTTTCACGAGAGCCCTTACCGACAAGATAAAGTTTTCTCTCCGCCCTCGTCATGGCAACATACAGCAGACGCATCTGCTCTGAATAGCTAGCCAATTGTAATTCTTCTTCATTCTGCGTATAAGTTAGACTGGGAATGGAGAGTTTGATGGTTTTAGGATAGTGTACTTCCACTGCTCCTGTTTCCACCTTGGCAATATATTTGACACCAAGCCCATTTTGACGACTGAGAATGACGTCTGACATCGAGTCTTGTTTGTTGAAGTTCTGATCCATGTTGAGGATAAAGACATAAGGAAACTCCAATCCTTTGCTCTTGTGAATGGTCATGAGTTCTACGGCATCTTTAGGCGGCGCGACGGCTACGCTTGCGAGGTCGTGCTGGGCTTCTAGGACTTGGTCAATCATACGTATAAAACGTGACAATCCCTTGAAATTACTCTTTTCAAACTGGTCCGCTCTCAAAGCTAAAGCATAGAGATTGGCTTGTCTAGCAGGACCGTTAGGCAAGGCTCCAACATAATCATAATAAAAACGGTCGTTATAAATCTTCCAAATCAAGTCATAGAGAGAGTGGGTTTTGGCATACAGGCGCCAAGAATCCAAAATATCCATGAATTGATTTAGTTTTTCAGCTAGTTCTGTGTGGATCAAATTTTTCTGGCTAGCTGCTTGTTTTTGAGCATTGACCAGTTTCTCATAGAGATTTTCTTGGATTTTGTCCTCTGCTTTCTGAAGGGACAAGCGTGCCAACTCGTCCTCATCAAAATCAAACATGGGGGACTTCATAAGGCCAACCAAGGCATAGTCTTGCAGAGGATTGTGGATGACACGAAGAGTATCTAGCATGACTTGTACTTCTAGGGATTGGAGATAGTTGTTTTGCTCGCCGTCTGTTTTAACAGGAATCCCATACTCAGACAAAGCGAGGAGGATCTGGTCATTACGACTGCGACTGGAAGTCAAAAGGGCAATTTCCTTAAAGGCTACACCATTCTCTTGATGGAGCTTCAGGATTTCCTTGATGACTAGGCGCATTTCTCCTGTGAGTTTCGTGTCTGCATCACTTTCTTCTTCCTCTTGCCCACTATCGTCCTTATCGTAGAGGAGAAATTCTGCCTTATTTTCTGGATTGGGAGTTAGTTTAGTATTGGCAAAAACAAGTTGGTGCATGCTATCATAGTTGATTTCGCCGACCTCTTGGTCCATAAGGCGTCCAAAAACATCGTTGGTTGCCGATAGCACTTCTGAACTACTACGGAAATTTTCCTTGAGGAGAATCAATTTACCCTCTTTAGGATTTTGCGCATAGCATTGGAATTTTTCATTGAAAATCTGCGGGTCTGCCTGACGGAACCGGTAGATGGACTGCTTGATATCTCCCACCATAAAGCGATTGTGGCCATTCGACAGCAATTCCAGCATCCGTTCTTGAATGTGGTTGGTATCCTGATACTCATCGACCATGACTTCATGGAATCGCTCCTGATAAACCTTACGGACTTGTGGGAAATTCTCTAAGATCTCAATGGTATAATGACTGATATCAGCGAATTCAAAAGCATTTTCCTGGCGTTTACGTTCTCGATAAGCCTCCACAAAATCATTCATAAAGTTTTTGAAGGTCTTAGCTAGATCCCAGGTGTCTCCATGATAACGCTCTTGATAGTCGAGAATGGTTATCTGGTCTGACAGTTGTCCTAGTTTAGCAAACTGGGCCTTTCTCTCATCGTTATAGGCATCAGCCAGTGGCTTCAAATCGGCCTTACGACTAGAATTAGCTAGAGCTCTACCATTTTTTTCTTTCGAGATGGCGACAACACGCGCAAGCACTGCTTGATAAGCCTGACTATCGGATTCTTGATTTAAGGAACCAATTTCATCCAGAACCAACAGCACATTTTCTAAATAGGTAGCTTTTGGAAACTCCTTGGCATCGTTATCCAGATGATAACGGAGGAAACTTTCCAAATCCCATAGCGCCTGTTTGATTTGCTCAGTTAATTTGTCTTTTTCAATTACAAAGTCAGCTTCTTCAAACCCTTTGAGGAAAGAGTTACTCAACCATTTTTGTGGACTGCTGGTGGATTGAAGAAAGTCATAGATTTTGTAGACTTGCTGACGCAGACCTCGTTCATCCTTGCCACGCCCAGCAAAATTCTTCACCAAACGACTAAATTTCTCTTTATTTTCGTCTTGATAATGCTCTTCAAACACCTGATGAAAAACTTCGTTTTTTAAGATTAACTGTTCACTTTCATTTTGTAGAATACGGAAATTTGGTGCAATATCAATCAGATAGCCATGTTTGCCAAGAAATTTTTGTGTGAAGGAGTCCATGGTTCCGATTGCCGCGTTTGGCAGATCTGCCAACTGACGTCCCAAGTGTTGTTTGAGATCGACATCATCGGTTTCTTGGATTTGTTGGCTGATTTTTTTCTCCAAGCGTTCTTTGAGTTCGGTAGCAGCCTTAACGGTAAAGGTCGAGATAAAGAGTTGGCTGATTTCCACACCACGTGTTAATTGGTCCAGAATGCGCTCGGCCATAACAAAGGTCTTCCCTGAACCAGCTGACGCTGAAACAAGGATATTTTGCCCTGCAGTATAAATGGCTTCGATTTGCTCGGCAGTTTTCTTTTGTTCCTTGCTCGAATTCGCTTCTACTTCTTGCAGTTTTTGAATTTCTTCCTCACTTAAAAAGGAAATGAGCTTCATCGATTCAACTCCTCTCTCATTTTTTCAAACCAAGCTTGCTTGAGTTTTTCTCCGACCAGACGCTTGCCATCAGCTAAGTCCAACTTCTCTAGGAAACGAGCTTGACCCAAGTGGTAATTAGCCTCAAATCCTGTGATGGCTTGGTGTTGCTGGACGTATGGGGCAATACTTCTGCCGTTCTCTGTGTAGGGATTGATGGCGAACTGGCCTTCTAAAATCTTCTCAGCTGCCTTCTTGTAAAGATGAGCATTATAGTCTAGTAAGAGCTGAAACTCCTCGTCTGTCAGCTGATTGGTCTTGTTTTTGTTGTAAAATTCGCCTAAATGACTGCTTTCTTTTTCTAAAAAGAGCCCCTGGTATTTCATTGACTTGCTGGCTTCTGCTACTGCTCCAGCCAAACTCTTAACGGTCAGCAGAGATTGGACAGGTTCAGCCATTTCCAAGTACATAGCGCCGAAAAAGTTCTGCTCCCCTTCTCTTTTTAGGGCAGCAAGATAGGTAGGCAGTTGGGAATTGAGCCCATTAAAGAAATGAGGAAACTGGAACTGGGTCAAACTAGACTTATAGTCCACCACACCTATAGCACCATCTGCTTTCAGGCGGTCAATGCGGTCAACCTTGCCTCGCACATGAACACTGCGACCATTATCCAATTGAATAAATGCCTGATCCTTGCCACCAAATGTTGCCTCCTCTTGGATGGTTTCGATGGCTGGATTATGACGAAGGATGTGGCCCGTAGTTCGTGCAACATCAAGCAGAACTTCCTTGGTAAACTGGGCTTCCAAACTTTCCTGATAAATAGCCTCAAATTCCCGTTCTTGGCTGGTTTCCTTGATGGCTTTTTCCAAACGTTGGTCAAACGGATTTTCAGCAGGCAGTTTCAAGGCACGTTCAAAAATACGGTGCAAGAAATTCCCATGACTGCGAGCATCAGGACGTAGGCGCAATTCTTCCTGCAAACCTAAGACATAACGGAGATAATAACTATATTCATTGCGGTAAAACTCCGTCAAACCTGAGGTAGACAGGTAAAACTCCTTGTCAGCTGGATAGAGAGCCTGCAAGGTATCCTTTGCTAATGGCTTGCTGCTTGGACTGGTTGGAAGGGCGGGATTTGCAAGGCCTTTCTGGTCAAGTTTTTTCCCCATGACACGCGCCAAGACCGTGACAAAGGTCACATCTTGTTCATTTTCACTAGAATCAGCTTGCTGATGATAGGCAACGAGACTAGACAAGAGACTGTGATAAGAACCCATATCTTCTTTGCTAAGCTTTTTATGGTTCATCCTCTTTTCTCTTCGGCTAAATCCAAAACTCACCAGTTCATGAAGATAGGCAGATTCCTTGCTCTCATTTTCATTGAGAAGACTTGGTGCTGACAAAATCAATTGTTTACGAGCGGCATTGACTAAGGAAAGCATGGTATAGCGATTTTTCTTGAGGTTTTCACTGCTTGCAATCAGTAATTGCGCACCCTCTTCTGTCGCTTGGTTTAAGGTCTCTCTCTCTTCGTCTGTCAAAAGGCTAGTATTTTGCGCAATTTTTGGCAAATAATCCTGAGTCAGCCCAATGGCATAGACAAAGTCAGCAGTCAGTGGTGCAATCAAATCGTAACTCTGCACCAGAACAGTGTCCACTGTCGCTGGAATGGTGCGATACTGAGATAAAGTCATACCTGAGTGGAGCAAGGCTAGGAAGTCCTCCAGACTAACTTGTGAACCATCAAAAACGGTCGCAAATTGTTCTAAAACATGACAGAAAGCTTTCCAAACTTCGGCTTGTCTTTCCTGCTCTAGGACTTCCATAGTGGATGTCAAACCTTGCATCTGCTTGCTTAAAGCAGCATTCTTTAGAAAAGCACTCCACTTTTGCAAGAGATGTTCAGCCTTCTGTTTTCGGCTGGCAAATAAGGTTTCAAGAGGAGACAAAACCCACAAACGAATGGCATTCAAGCGTTCCAAATCAAACTTTCCGTGGTGGGATTTGGTGAAGGTTTGCTGAAAGGCTGGCAAGCCATTGATACCAAGATAGAGGAGGTATTGTTCAAAGGCATCGATATCAGCTTGACTAAGATCAGTATACAAGCCAGTTCTGAGGAGATTAATCAAGTCCTCCTGACGGAAACGGTAGCGTTTCAAACGCAAAATAGACTCCACATACTGGGTCAAGGGATGATGAGCCATAGATTCGCTTTTACCTAGATAGAATGGAATCTGGTACTGGTCAAAAATGGTCTTTAAGGACAACTGATAAGAAGCCACATCTCCTAACAGAATCCGAAAATGCTTGTAACTCAAGTCTGGATTGTTATGTAATTTCTGACGGATGCTGCGAGCTACCAACTCCAACTCTTCCTTCTGCGTCAAGCAAGACCAGATTTGCAGATTATCACGGTCCTTCTCATCGACATCCAAGGTGACTTCTGAAAAGTCATAAGAAGACTCCAGCAAACGAGATGCCTTGTCAAAGCTATCCATTTTGTCATGAGTCTGAGAGCGGTCTTGGGCAGGCGTCTGGTATTTGGCACCTAAATGATGGAGAAACTCTACACTGGCTTGGTAGAGATTTCCTTTAGTGAACGGACTGGTATAGGACTTCTTGCTTGCATAAGCACCAATAATAATCTCGGCACCTTTGCGATGGAGTAGATCCACTACACGCTCTTCCTCAGCAGAAAAACGGGTAAACCCATCAATGACTAAGGCAATCTGACTGAAATCACTACTTACCTTATCATTCTCAATTGCCTCAATCAAATGGGACAACTGACTTCCCTGAGCCAACTGGTTTTGAGTGAGATAGGCCGTTACTTTCTCGAAAATCAAGAGTAAATCTGCCCGCTTATCCTCATCGGTCAAACTTTCCAAGTCCAAAAAGCTCATCTGAGCAGTCGTAATCTCATGATAAAGTTCAACCAACTGCTGGATAAATTGAGGATCCTGCTTAATCGCACCATAAACACGTAACTCTTTGGGATCAAGTTCAGCAAGACATTTATAAAAAGCCATCCCAAGACCAATATCATCAAGACTGGTCTTGGCAGGCAAAGCATTCAAGACTAGGTAACGAGCCATTTGAGCAAAGCGCGTGACGGTAATCGCAAAAGAAGCCTGCTGGGACAAGCATTCCAGCACGGCACGTTCCTTTTCAAATGAAAGAGAGTTGGGTGCGATGAAGAAGACTCGCTTGCCTGCAGCAACCAGCTCTTCCGCCTCTCTGGTCAAGATTTCTGTCAAAGAAGTCCGAATATCAGTATAAAGTAATTTCATCTCTGCCTCGTTGGAATTTTTCATTACCTTTTATTATACCATTTTTTAATTAAGCAATCCTGTAAATAATCGGTTCTTGCTCATCTATTGAAAAGAAAAATGCCGGAAAATTCCGACATTTTTTCAGTAAGCTAACTTCCTGAAAATAGGAGTAACCACAAGTCCCAGAAGGCAGTGATATTGATAAGGATATGAAGTACTATTGGATAGTAGAGATTTTTAGTCATCCGATACAATAGGGCTAAAATAAGACCCCCACTAGCATAAATGAAAAAAGCAAGAGGTGTTAAAGCGAAATTGATATGAATACAACCGAAAATAATAGCAGAAAGCAAGATATCTCCGTACCAAGGTGAGTTTTTGAAAAAGGTTGTCATAAGCACACCGCGATAAATCAATTCCTCAGCAATAGGGCCGATGAAGCAAACTATGAGCAAGAAATAGGGTAATTCCTGTCGCCCTATCATTTCTATCGTTTCATTCAAAGAAATTTGATTCGAGGACGAGGGGATGAAATAAGACAAGAGGAAGTCGGACATATACGAAATGATGTAGCCCAGTAAAAGGTAGATAAAGTACCTCGGCTGCCACTTGAATTGCATAATTTTTCTACCTTCAAAAACTTTTAAATGGAGGACTGCTAAGAAAAGAACTCCACTCTCCATCAAAAGCAGAATCAGAAAAAATTCCCGACCTGCTGGTAAATAAGAATTTGCGAGGTAATTGAAAATCCCCCAAAACCAAGTTGATTTGTAAAAAATTAAGGACAATGCTAGTAAAATTTGAATACTTCGTTTTTTCATATTGTACCTCAGCTTTTCTCCCCTTGTTTCGTCATATTACTAATAAATTTTACTTAAAATCTCGCAGCACTTCCTTTGCAAAGATGATTACCTCCGCCAATATATCCTAAATCATAAGTACCACTAGGACAAAATCCATGAACCGGCATAGTTAATACCGACGCCATTTGCCAAGCGTAATAACCATTAGGCTCTTTACCATAGTTTGCTCCACCTTGTATCATCTCTAATTCTTCATTTGTTAGATTTATATTTTTTTTCATTAAAATCATGATGTATTCCTCCATTATTGTTCAGATTAGTTGAGTAATCTGCTACTCATAACTACTTACAAAAAAACTATTATATTTTAAGTTAGTTTTTTATGTTTGTCTAGTTGCAACTTTGACAAGTTTAGTATAGCACATCTTTGCAAAATATCCTCTTCAAATCTTGAATTGTCATCGAAACGTCCTAAACTGTATAATCAATCACTCCCTAAACTTTTAGCCTGATTTTTTCCAAAATATGCTATAATAAAAGCAAAACACCTAGAAAAGGAAGTCTTATGATTAAACTACTAGCCTTGGATATGGACGGAACCCTCCTCAATGAAGCCAAGGAAATCCCACAAGTCCACATTACTGCCATTCACCAAGCTATTGAAAAAGGGGTCAAACTGGTTCTCTGTACGGGTCGCCCGCTTTTCGGTGTCCTTCCTTATTACAAAAAACTGGGACTGGACCTCCAGAATGAGTATGTCATTGTCAATAACGGATGCTCAACCCACCAGACCAGTGACTGGAGTCTAGTCGACTGGCAAGAACTCAGCCCAGCTGACATTGAATACCTCTATGAACTAGCTGAAAAAAGCGACGTCCAGTTGACTCTTTTTGATGAAGAACATTATTTTGTTCTTGGTGGTAAGCCAAATCAAATCGTTCAAAATGATGCCAAACTAGTCTTTTCAGACTTGACTGAAATTTCCCTTGAGGAAGCCACTAGTGGTAAGTATCGTATGTTCCAAGGCATGTTTTTAGGCACTAAAGAACAAACAGATGATTTTGAAGAGCGTTTTGCTACAGAACTCTGCCAACGATTTAGTGGTGTTCGTTCGCAGCCTGTCATTTATGAAGCCATGCCACTTGGAACCACAAAGGCTACTGCTCTTGCTCGACTAGCTGAGATTTTGCAGATTGAGCCATCAGAAATTATGGCCATGGGTGATGCTAATAACGATATCGAAATGCTTCAGTTTGCCGGTCTTGGTATTGCTATGGGAAATGCTAGTGACCATGTCAAATCCCTTGCCAATGACGTTACAACCAGCAACGAAGAAGACGGCGTCGCGCGTGCCATTGAGAAGTATATTTTATAGAGAAAATCCCCAGTTAAATCCTTAACTGGGTTTTTGACATTTTAAAAATCTTAAAACTTTAGAAACTCTTTAGAAATACTTGAGCTTTCTTTGATTTCTATGCTTTATACTAAAGTTAGAAAAATAAATCTAAAGGAGAAAATCATGAAAACAGTACTCGAAATTCATGGACTGATCAAAGAATTTGATAAACAAGCTATTCTTCAGGACCTTCATCTAACGATAAGAGAGGGAGATATTTATGGACTTATCGGAAAGAACGGGGCTGGGAAAACCACCTTGATAAAAATCATTACGCAACTACTGTTTTCGAATACAGGAACTGTTTCCCTCTTTTCTAGTCAATCGAAAAATGAGTGGACCAAAGCTCTATCTCGAGTAGGTTCTGTTATCGAATCACCTGTAGCTCATAATCACTTAACAGCCTATCAAAATCTGAAATATTATTGTATGATTCGCCATATTCCAAATGCTGATATAGTCATTCAAGAAACACTGGACTATGTTGGGTTGTCAGATACAGGTAAAAAAGTCTTTCGTGATTTCTCGCTAGGAATGAAACAAAGACTTGGTATCGCCATTGCCCTTCTATCCAAACCAGACTTCCTTATCTTAGATGAGCCTATTAACGGACTTGATCCAATTGGAATCAAAGAATTTCGCCTCATGATCCAGCGACTCAATCAAGACAAAGGCATAACTATCCTCATCTCTAGCCATATCTTGTCAGAACTCTATCTCTTAGCTAGTCGCTTTGGTATTCTGGATCAAGGTAAGATTATCCGTGAAATCAGTAAAGCTGAGTTTGAAACACTAAGTGAGGATTATATTGTGCTTAAAACAAGCGACAAAGAAAGAGCTTGTCAGGTATTGAAAGAACAAATCCAGCTCCAGTTTAAGGTTGTAAAACCTGAAAATGAAATCCATATCTTTGGTAATGAACAAGATGTCAAACAGATTCTTAAGCAACTAACTTTGGCCGATGTTGCTATTGATGAGATATACTTTGCCCGTCAAAACCTAGAAGAATACTTCACACAATTGGTAGAATAGGAGAAAAATCATGATACATACCATTCAAGCAGATTTTTACCGTCTTTTTCGCTCCAAAGGATTCTGGATTACAGAATTCATTCTCTTTATACTTATGTTAATGGGTGCTACTATTGGTGCTACAGGACATCTAATGGCAGTAAATACAACACCTGAAACAGAATTTCCGACCAAAGGTTGGGACGGCGTCCAAGCTCTTATCAACGCGTCTAGCAATGGTTCAAACCTCGTTTTTCTCTGCATCGTCCTGGCATGCCTCGTTCTTGGAGTTGATTTAATCGGCAAACTCTATAAAAATAATTTAACAGTGGGTGTTTCTCGTACCGAGTTTTTCCTAGCCAAAACCTTTGTACTTGCTAGTATCGCTTTCTTACAACTTATCGTTAGCCTTGTTATTGCCTTTATTCCAGCAACTATCTTAAATGGATTTGGGACCATGCCTGATGGATTTATTGGCAATCTATTGATAACCATTTCCCTTCAATTCCTTTGTCTCCTTGCTTGGCTTTCCATCGTTTCCTTCATTCTCTATGTTAGTCACTCTTATCTAGCGGTATTTATTGGTTATTTGGTCAGCTCTATCTTACTTTCTATGCCAATGCTTGTTTTCCCAGACATTGAAATTCTACGATATTTAATTCTAGATTTTGCCTATGCTATGACTACTAATAGTCAAGCTATTCTCTATACCATCACGGTTTGCGTAACGGTCATACTTTTCTTCTCTTTCAGTGGACTGACAGTTTTCAAAAAGAAAAGTCTATAAAAAACAACCTCCTCTGTAGGCTAGAGGAGGTTTATTTCTTTAAAAATAAATGAAAACCGATAACCACTGCCCATCTGTGCTTAGTTTCATCTCCGCTCCAAGAAGATGAACTAATTCCTCAGTGATATAAAGGCCTAAACCAGAGGATTCTTCGGTGTCTGATAGATTTTCAGAATAAAAACGGTTACTGAGATTTTCTATTCTTTTGATGGGCTGTTTAACAAGGTTTGCAATCTCTAAGACAAGCTGTTCCTTTTCCTTTCTCAAAGATAGACGCGCTTCTTCCTTGCCATGCTTGAAGACATTTCCAAGCAGATTTTGTAAAATTCGATCCAGTAAGTCCTCATCAGTCCTCATTTTTAAACCAGCTTCAACCTTAAAATCAAGCATGATATTTGCCGCCTGAAAAACATCATAATAAGCTAGAGTCTTTTTGGTGATAAAAGCTGAAAGATCCAATTCTTCCAGTTTCGGTTTGACAGCTCCTTCCATCAAACGACGATATTCTAGAAGAGCCTCCAAACGTTTGGAAACTAAATCAAGATGCTGGGCTATTTTTTGTAAGGTTTCTGATTTGTCTTCAGGAGACTTTATCAATTGTTGGGTGTAGCCTGAAGCGATAGTCAGAGGCGTCCGAATATCATGGGCGATATTGCTGATGGCCATATCCAGAGTCTGCTTTTCCCTTTTCATAACCAGCCGAGACTGTTCTACTTCCTGAAATAGATTCTCAATCTGCTGGTAGAGATGTAAAAAATGTTTGGAAAAAATACTGACTCCGACTCTTTTCATACTACCTGTGATAATCTTGTCTTCAATCTGTTGACTCAGGCTCTTAAGTGCTAGATGGTAGCGAATCAATGCAATCGATAAAATAATTAGGAGTACTAGTAGGACAAAAATTATCATGTAGGTCATTGCTTGTCTCCTTTTAATCTTACCCCAACTCCCCAAATGGTTTCAATATATTCTTGATTTGGGTCAAGCTGGTTTAATTTTTTACGAAGATTACTCAAATGCGTATTGAGAGTATTATCTCCAGGTAGATAGCTATCCTCCCAGACCAATTCATAAAGTTCTTCCTTGGTGAAAATTTTCTTAGGGTGTTTAAGGAGAGTTTGGAGAATCAAGCATTCTTTTTTGGCAAGGCGAATCGTTTTCTGGCTATTTTTGATTTCAAAACTTTCTGCATCAAACTGGATATTTTTCAAGTTTTGTGGTAGATTTTCAGTTTTTCCTATTTCCATAGGCTGTTTTTCTGCACTTTGGCGTAATTGAACAGTAACTCTAGCAAAGACTTCGTCCAAATCAAAAGGTTTGACTATGTAATCATTGGCACCGTCTAAGAGGTATTGACTGATTAACTTCCTATCGCTCAAAGCCGTTAGCATAATGACTGGGATTTGACTTTGTTCCCTGATGGCTTTTAAAACCTGATCCCCATTTTTCCCTGGAAGCATGATATCTAGCAGAACGAGATCTATTCCCCCTTTGTCAAATTGCATGATACCTTCCGTACCAGAAAAGGCTTGGATCACCTCGTGTTCCTCTGTAAGAAGGGTTCTTAAAATTTCCTGGATTTCATTATTATCTTCAATTACAAGAATGCTCGCCATAAACCTCGTCCTTTCTAAAACTATTATAACATGTTTTGTTAGGAATTCCAGATACAGAAAAGCTCCTCTCACATTTTAAGTAAGATGGAGCTAATGGAAATTGAATCTACTTAACCAAATAAGCAATCAAGGTTATAATCCATAGATGAGCTGGGTAAAAGATATAAAAGAAATATTTGCTCCAGTTGCTTTCCTTTCCTCTCTTTCCATTATACAAGGCCATAAAAGGAAATACGGTGATAAAGAGCCAGTCAGAATTGTAAAGCATCATTTCCAGTGTTTGGTGCCAAGTGTCGTAAATTTGGATGGAAGTCACTAACAGAAAGGCCCACAGAAAGGCATATAGGAGATTTCGCAATCCCTTGCGATTTCGACAAGAGTAACTAATCAAGAGAAATGGTAGCATGGTGATACCACCCTCAGTAAAAAGACAACCGAAAATCAAGAGCCCAGCAACTCCAATCCGACGCCACAACTTCTCTTTTTGTTCCATCTCTTTTCTGGGAAAACCAATCCAAAGCATGGTGACACCGATGGCCAAAGTCAGGAAAATGTTATTATTAACCATTACTCCCTGAGAGGCAAACAGGGCATTGAGTAGGCTATTACCTGCGAACATAATAAGAGCCCAACTCCAGAGACGGATAAGATAGTCTTTCAGATTTCGAGTATGGATAAATCCTTCCATGGCCATATAGGCAAACCAAACTCCCACACAACGAGTCATAGCGTGAAAGATACCTTCCCACATAGGAGAAACGATTCCTGTGATATGAGGGATATGGTCTAGAACCATTACTGCCACCATCAAGTACTTCAACTGCGTCGCATTCCATTTTTTCATAATAAACCTCTTTCTTTTTGATCTAAATAGAGTATAGCATACATTTCCACGAATAATCGTACACCTATCTTACATTTAAAAAGCCTATCTTACATTTTTGTAAGACAGGCGTGAATATCAAAAATTTATTATGAAATGTATCTTCTAGTCCGTAATTCGTTGGTACATTTCGGGTCTTCTATCTCGAAACAAGCCCCAGTTTAGACGCTCGCTTGCTCCCTTATCAAGGTCATAAGTTGCTAGCAGCACAGCTTCTCCTTGTCTTTCGGCTTGCTCTAGAATAGCTCCCGTTTCATCCGTCATAAAGGAGGAACCGTAGAAGTCAAGACTAGAACTCTGTCCACCATTTTCCTCACTTGGAGTGACTTCCTCTAATCCATAACGATTGGCTGCAATGACTGGAACAATATTTGCTGCTGAGTGTCCTTGCATAGTACGTCGCCAGTGACCACGACTGTCTGTATCCAAAATTGGCTCTGAACCGATAGCTGTTGGATAAAAGAGCAATTCAGCACCATTCAATACAAGACAGCGCGCTGTTTCAGGGAACCATTGATCCCAACAAATACCGATACCAATCTTAGCGTAGCGAGTATCCCAGACCTTGAAGCCAGTGTTACCAGGCGTAAAATAAAACTTTTCTTGATAATAATGGTCATCTGGTATGTGGGTCTTTCGATAAACACCCAACACTTCCCCATCTGCATCAATGACGGCGATAGAGTTATATAAGACATTGCCATCTTTTTCATAAAAACTGATTGGTAAAACAACCTTTAGCTCCTTGGCAATTCCTTTAAAATGCTGAATAGCTGTATTTTCTGTCACGGACTGGGCATACTGGTAGTAGTCATACTGGCGTTCCTGACAGAAATAGGGACGTTCAAACAATTCGGGCAAGAGAATGATTTGTGCGCCTTGCTTTGCAGCTTGGCGAACTAAACGTTCAGCTGTTTGAATATTTGTTGCCACATCCTTGGCACATTGCATCTGAATGGCTGCAACTCTTACATTTCTCATCTTTCTCTCCTATTCTGGAATTTGTTGGGTGATACAGTGGATATTGCCACCACCTAACAGAATGTCTCTTGCTGGTATTCCGACAACTTTACGGTCTGGGAAACACTTGCTGAGGATATCTAGGGCAACCTGGTCGTTTACATCCTCAAACTGGGGAACCAAGACAGCCTTGTTGGCAATATAAAAATTGACATAGGATGCTGCTAAACGCTCACCAGCATAGCGCTCCTCTTCCCCTTCTTCATAAGTATAGCCTGGTAAATCCTCCTTAGTGACAACCTGACGAATAGCTGGGATAGGAAGCTTATGAATAGTGAAGGGACGACCTTTTGCATCAGTTTCCTTCTCTAAAAGAGCAAGATCAGCTGCAGACATGGCATACTGAGGATCGCTTTTGTCGTCTGTCCAAGCTAGAACAAGCTCTGCAGGACCAACAAATGCTGCAACATTGTCAACGTGTTCATTGGTTTCGTCCTGATAAATACCATAAGGTAGCCAAATAACTTTTTCAGCGCCAAGGCTCTCTAATAAGGTGTTTTCGATTTCCTCTTTACTGAGGTGGGGATTACGACCAGGACTGAGTAAGCAGCTTTCAGTCACAAGAATGGTTCCTTGACCGTCGCTGTGTATCGCGCCACCTTCCAGTACAAAAGATTTAGCATTATAAACAGGCATTTTCAAGGTCTCAGCAAAACGACTAGCTACTTGGTCATCTGCTTCATAGTCTTGGTAGAGACCATCTACAGCACCACCCCAGGCATTGAAAGACCAGTCTACTGCCAACTTGTCTCTTTTATCATTGACGAGAATGGTCGGACCAGTATCACGCGCCCAGGCATCATTTGTCGGAATATCTAAATAAACAACCTTGTCTCCTAGATAGGATTGGGCTTCAGATAGATGGTCCTGTTCCACCAAAAGATAAACAGTTTCCCCTTCTGCTATGGTCTTGATAATCTGAGTAAATGCTCTTTTGGCAGCTTTTCCTTGAAAAGGCCATGATCCTGGTCTAGTCGGCCATATCATGAGGGTGCCATGATGGGGTTCATACTCTGCAGGCATACGATAGCCTAATTTTTTTGGACTGTCCATCATGATAATCTCCCTTTAAAGTCTTGATAGCCGAAGATTTTGACTAAGCTGCAGTCACCTTGCTCGTCCATGAGATAGAGAGTTGACAAGCCAATACCGTTAAAGGTATTATTTTTAACAAATGAGTAAATAGCCATGTCTTCGAAATAAAGTCTATCTCCAATTTCAACTGGATTTTCAAAACTATAATCACCAATCACATCACCCGTCAGACAGGTATTGGAAGAAAGTCTATAGGTGTGGGCTTTTTCCTGAGCCTCAAATCCATTTCTCAAAGGTGGACGATAGGGCATCTCAAGTACATCTGGCATATGGCAGGTCGCGGAGGCATCTAAAACCAAGATTTCCATACCGTTTTCTACAATATCCAATACTTCAGTTGCTAGATAACCCGCATTGAGCGCAATGGCTTCACCCGGCTCGATATAAACTTCAAGATTGTAAGTTTTTCGGATACGCTTAATTTCAGAAATCAGTAAATCCACATCATAGTCTTCTCTTGTGATATGGTGGCCACCGCCCATATTGAGCCATTTAACCTCATGTAAATAAGGACCAAACTGTTCTTCTACAGCTTTCAAAGTTGTCTCTAAATCATCTGCCCCTTGTTCACAAAGGGTATGAAAATGAAGGCCATCCACCAAATCCAGCAAATCACTCGGTATCTTGTCTAAAGTAACTCCAAAACGGGAGCCAGGAGCACAAGGGTCATAGAGCGCGTGATCTCCTTGGGTAGAACATTGAGGATTGAGGCGCAAACCGACACTAATACCAGCCGCTCGACAACGAGGACCATGTTTACGCAACTGTCTCTCCGAGTTAAAGACGATATGGTCTGTTATCTCAAGCAATTCCTCCAAGTCCACATCCTTGAAAGCTGGCGCAAAGACATGGACTTCCCCCGGGAATTCTTCTCTAGCGAGCTTGGCCTCATAGAGACCACTTGCAGTCGTACCTGACAGATACTGGCTAATCAAGGGATAGGTTTTGTAGAGGGAATATGCCTTTTGGGCAAGCAAAACCTTGCAGCCGGCTTCTTCTTGTACATATTGTAAAATGCGACAGTTGGCTTCTAACTTTGCTAAGTCAATGACGTAGGCTGGTGTGGGTACTTGTTCTAGCTTCATTAGTCCACCATTTGCGGATTCTCCACCACAACCCATGGCAATCCGTACTCATTCAAAGCTTCCATGAATGGATCTGGGTCCAATTCTTCAAGGTTGTAAACTCCAGGTTGTTTCCAAGTTCCGTTCATAACCAATTTTGTCCCAATCATGGCTGGAACTCCAGTAGTGTAAGAAATGGCTTGAGAACCAACTTCGGCGTAACATTCCTGATGGTCGCAAACATTGTAGATATAGATGGTCTTTTCAACACCGTCTTTGACACCTGTAAAGATACAACCGATATTGGTTTTACCAACAGTGCGTGGTCCAAGGCTTGCAGGGTCTGGAAGCAAAGCTTTCAAAAATTGGATTGGTACAATTTCTTGACCGTTAAAGTTAATGGTATCCGTACGAAGGAGCCCTACGTTTTCCAAGCATTTCATGTGCGTTAGATAAGATTGCCCAAAGGTCATAAAGAAACGAATCCGTTTGACACCTGGAATGTTTTTCGCCAATGATTCAATTTCTTCATGGTGAAGGAGATACATGTCTTTTTGTCCAACCTGAGGAAAATCATACTCACGCTTGATAGACATAGCTTCGACTTCGACCCATTTTCCATCTTCCCAGTAAGAACCTGGAGCAGAAACCTCGCGGAGATTGATTTCTGGGTTAAAGTTTGTCGCAAATGGATAACCATGGTCACCACCATTACAGTCTAGAATGTCAATATAGTGGATTTCATCGAAGTAATGTTTGAGGGCATATGCTGAAAAGACACTAGTCACACCTGGGTCAAAACCAGATCCAAGCAGAGCAGTCAAGCCTGCTTCTTTGAATTTTTCCTGATAATCCCATTGCCATGAGTAGTCAAAGTAAGCTGTAAAACCAAGCTCCTTGCAACGTTTTTCATAAATGGCACGCCATTCTGGGTCTTCTGTATCTTCAGCCTCATAGTTGGCAGTATCGATATAGTGGACACCTGTCGCCAAACAAGCATCCATAATGGTTAAATCTTGATATGGTAGCGCTACGTTCAAAACAGCTTCTGGCTTGTAGCTTTCGATCAAGGCAGTGACTTCTTCTACTTTGTCAGCATCAAGAGCAGCTGTCTCAATCTTTGTACTTGTTTTGTCTTCTAATTTAGCCTTCAAGTCATCGCATTTTGACTTGGTACGGCTAGCAATCATAATTTCTTTAAAAGTTTCGCTATCTTGGCAAATCTTTGAAATAGCAACTTGGGCAACGCCCCCACATCCAATAACTAATAAACGACTCATTTTTTCCCTTCCTCTTCTTCTAAAATGTCCTCAACATACTTGGGCAACATGAAGGCTCCCACGTGTAAGTTTGCAGTGTAGTATTCTGTGAAAAGCTGGCGTTTTTTCCAGCCTTCCTTGTCAAAATCTTTGACAGGGTGGTATTTTTTCGATGCAAATCCAAACAACCAATAGCCAGCAGGACTGGTTGGGATATGCGCCTGATAGACTCGGCTGATTGGAAAGGCTTGATTGACCTTGCGGTGCATACTTCGGCAAGCAGACTCGTCTTCGTCAAAGAATGGACTACCATGCTGATAGATCATGATTCCGTCCTCTTTGAGAGCCCTATAACTATTGCCGTAAAATTCCTTGGTAAAGAGCCCTTCCGTATGTCCAAATGGATCTGTTGCATCGTTGATGATAATATCGTAGTCATCTTCACAGTTTCGTAAAAAGCGTAGTCCATTTTGGTAGTAAATGGTGACACGAGGATCATCTAGCCCCGCAGCAAAATCTGGGAAATACTCACGACAGACTTCAACCAGCATCTCATCCGGTTCCACAATATCGATTTGTTCCAATTCTGGATAGAGGGTTAATACTTGAGCAACACCACCGTCACCACCCCCAATAACCAAGACTTTCTTGGGATTTGGGTGGACAGCCATGGGAACGTGAACAGTCATTTCGTTGTATACGAAATCATCCGCATCTGAGAATAAGACATGCCCATTTAAAATCAGTATTTTCCCAAAAGCTGGCGTATCCAAGACTTCGATATCCTGCCATTCACTTTTACCAGCGTAAAGTTGTTTGGCTGTTCTCAAGGACAATTTCACATCTGGAGTATGAACTTCAGAAAACCATAAATCCATCTAGTTCTCCTTTCTTTCAATGACGTTGATGCGATTGACCTCTGGATCTTCCGTCCCTTGGAGAGAGCAACCACGTTCCTTGGCAAATTGGATATAGTCTACAATTTCTCGTGTAATGCGTTCACCTGGAGCCAAGATAGGAATTCCTGGAGGATAGCACATGACAAATTCTCCACAGACTTGTCCAACCGACTCATCCAAGGTTAAACTTTTTCTTTCTGAATAGAAGGCTTCTTGTGGAGACAGCACCAACTCGGGCTGAATATATTCACCAGCTATCAAGTCTTTTCCATCTCTCGAGTAAAGTCTCTTAATATCAGCTAAAGCACCGACCAAACGCTCGATGTCTTGGATGCGGTCACCAATGGAAATGTAGGCCAAGATATTGCTAATGTCGCCAAACTCGATCTGAATATCGTATTCGTCTCGCAAGAGATCATAAACCTCTATCCCTGTTAGCCCAATACCCTGAGTGTAAACTGACAGCTTGGTTACATCAAAATCACAAACAGACACACCGTCTATCAACTCTTGTGAGTAGGCATAGTAACTACCGATAGCATTGATTTCACGACGAGCGTACTCAGAGAGCTCAATGACTTTCTCAAAAGATTCTTTACCGCGAAGAGCTAGGTTACGACGAGAAATATCCAAACTAGCCATCAACAAGTAAGAGGCAGATGTAGACTGGGTCAAGTTGATGATCTGACGAACGTACTCAGGGTTCATCTGCTCCCCGATAAGCAGGATGGAGCTCTGGGTCAAACTCCCACCAGACTTATGCATAGAGACCGCCGCCATATCAGCACCAGCATCCATAGCAGATAGTGGCAATTTGTCTGTAAAATGCAAATGCGCTCCATGAGCTTCATCTACTAAAACCAACATACCGGCTTTATGAGCCATTTCCGTTAAACCCCTGAGGTCTGAACAAATCCCATAGTAGGTAGGATTGTTGATTAGGATAGCTTTAGCATCCGGATGTTCCTTGATGGCCTGTGCAACACGGTCATTTTCAAGACCTAAAGCGATGCCAATTTTAGGATCTACACTCATCTCGATATAGATGGGAATGGCACCACATAGAACCAGCGCATTGATAGCAGATTTGTGAACGTTCCGTGGCAGAATAATCTTATCTCCTGCCTTACAGGTGGAAAGAATCATGGTTTGAACTGATGAGGTTGTTCCCCCAATCATGAGAAAGGCATGCGCCGCTCCAAAAGCATCCGCTGCCAATTCCTCCGCATCTCGAATAATCGAAATGGGATGACCAAGATTATCCAAGGGTTTCATCGAATTGACATCGATGCCAACACATTTTTCCCCTAACAGTTCGACAAGTTCCGGATTTCCTCGTCCACGCTTGTGACCTGGCACATCAAAGGGGACAATCCTTTTCTTGCGTAACTTAATCAGTCCTTTATAAATAGGGGCCTGATTCTGATCTAACTTTTTCAAGACATACTCCTTTACCGTATTTTTAGCACCTCAAGAAGATAAAGGCGACTAAAGGTTGACTTATGAAAAAAGAGCAGGTTTTCACCTGCTCTGCAATCTTCTGACGTGTGTATTTTGGTTTCTGTTGAGTATGTCTATTCCTGATGTTTCCTAACTCTCTAGTAGCAAATATTACGTACTTTATTGATCGTTTCACAAGATGACGTGTGCTTTCACCACACTAAAATTTATGAATTAGGACAAGCGTCCTAACATCAACTTATAAAAGTAGGCTTTTAACCCTATCAATAATGTGGCTTTTCAACCACGCTTCGGCATTCAACCCTGCCTGTCCGTAGGCATTTTTTACTCGGGTTTATATTTGCTAGAAAACATCATCTCATTTTCTAAGCCTTATAACTATACCATGTTTATAAGAGCTTGTAAAGGATTTTATGAAACTTTTTTAAACAATTTCTTTTTTCGTTCGTGAAATATTAGTCAACAATAAAAAGAAACCGTTTTAAATTGAAATCAAAAGACAAAGATAGGAACTAAATCGATTAGTTCCTTTGTTGAATCGTAAGTATAGTCAGTTATTCAAAATCTTATCTACTTATCTCGTGCTACTTGAACAGCTAGTTCAAAATCAGTCATCATATAATTTTCATCTAGGCGGATGAGACCATAGTACTCATTCCAAAATAGCGAATCACTGTTGCTGGACCACTTTAATCCATACCATAGTTGAGTGACATCACTTGTATTTGATGGCGGAATTGACCATAGATGCTTCTTGAAGGTTTCTTGAACAAGAGAAACATCCAGTCGTGTAGTCAAGTCAAGTTCATTTAATTTGAAAGTAATAGAATGTTTTTTCGCTGCCTCAATACTGTCCTTGTTAAATCGAACCTGAATAACCTTAGAATCTTCTATAGCCACATCATGGTCCTCAGCACCGTAAAAGGAAATACTGCCCAGTACTATGCCATCTTTTGCTAGGAGATAGGGAGCGTAAGGAACAGCATTGCTATCAAGCCTGAAGCCTTTTTCGATGGTAACTGTTTTATCTCCAGGATACTTTTGGAAACTGTTACTTGTCAGGAGGTCTTCATAATCGCTACCACCATCGCCCTGTCTTACATAGATGTCAAAACCAGCATCCATCAGCTCACTGGCTTTAGTTTCAGCTAAAATGATTTTACTTTCATTAATTTGTAAAATCGGTGCTTGAGGTGGCAAACCAATCGTGAGATTAAACGTGACTCCTACTAGAAAGACCATCAAAGTTATAAGGAGGGCAAGCATAGACTTCCCAGTTCGTTTTCTTGCATTGAAAAGGGCCATTAGAGCAGGTAGGAGGATCATTTTGGCTAAAATAGAATTCCCCACACCGCCTCTATTTAAGGTCTGAAAGGCAAAGATCCCTGCGATGACAATCAGGGTCAGGTAGACCAAAATCTCGCCTAGACCCAGTTTTTCTGTTCGAGTTTGTTGATTTACAGGAGTTTCGTACAATGACTGCCCATTCTCTTTCCTCTTTTTTAGAAAGAGATAAAAGCCCAGACCAAGTAGCAGATTAAAGATTGCAAAAACTATTAAAGTACCTATTATCGCCGTTCTAGCCATGGCTCTCTACTCCTTTATGTTCTCTCACAAATCTTATCTTTCTCTTTAGTACCCAATTCCCAATCAATAAAACCAGCAAGAAGAAGGGGCCGCCTTCTATCAGCACAATGGGTAAAGCCACTAGAGCAATCATCAAAAAACTAGCTTTCTTTTGACGCCAACTACCGCCCCATTCACCGTTTATCAGTACCCCCAAATAGTCGATGTAGTCAGTAAACCAAGTCAAAAAGGGATTTTGAAAATCATTGAGCCTTAGGTAAATGAACATAGCAGAATTTAGAAAAACATAAAGAATTCCAAGGACTAGAATAATCTTTTGACTAGTTCGAGTAGCCTCTAAAACGATTTTTTCTCTGTTTTCTGGTTTTATTTCCTTAAGACTTGGATTCTTACAAGAGAGTTTTTCAAATCTATGGTCCAGAAATCGGTAGAGATAATATTTTTTTATATCACGCTTCATAAAACCCCCAATCTAGGAAAGACACTCAATTATAAATCATGGTTTAAACATCTAATTTCAAGGAATTTCCTTCCAAATAGACGGCTTTTGACTCAGTGATTTTGATTTTTTGATCTTCTGAAAAGCCAATGGTTTCACCGTCCTTTAAGGTGACATCACTGCCTAAAACATACTGAAGAATAGACAGGAGGAAATAATATAAGTCATCGCTATTCATAGGAGACTCGATAATTTCAATCTCAGTTCTTCCAAACTCTTTCAAACCATAAGTGTAAATACTAGTTTTATCTCCCTGGTTGATAATTCCCATATAAATCCAGAGTTGAAGGGGAAGCATTTCTTCTTTCAAAAGGTCAGCCAGGTCTAGATAAAGATCTTTGGGTAAGAGCAAGGTGGTAGAACCCTGATAAATACCAATAGCTGATTGACTAGTTTTTAAGATAGAGGCATTGACTTTAGTTAATAGGGAATAAGTTTCTACTGGCGAAAGATTGTCAGACAGGATAGAAACAATGGCGTGTTGTGTGTACTCCTGTGTTTCCTTCTCAACATCCTGCCAGAGGTAAGAATAGGCATACAATTCTTCAAATTCTTGACTTGGGATAGGCAAATCCATTAAAGCCAACGCAACGAGAGCACCATCAATCACAAAGGTTGCACTAGAATCATCCCCAGAAACTTCAGAAATTTCAAGCGCCCAGTGAGATTTCAATTCCTGAACGACCTGGTCTAAAGAATAGGCCTGCTTGCCTTTAAAGAGGGGCATGGACAAGATCAGTTGTTTTTTCTTCTCTGACTTTTCTTTCTTACTAGAAAATAGATTTTTCAAAAAATTCATAGGACTTCTCCTTTTTCTCATATCAGTTGGGAAGCAAAGCTATCTTGCTTAAAGTGAGTCGTCATACCAAGTTTCCTCATCCTCAAAACCGTAGAATTTCTCAGCAAGTAGCCAATTTCCATCCACAAATCTAAGTACAAACTGATGCTTCATTTCTAAAGCTTCTTGATAATGGATGATGACTCTTGCTTCTTCAGCTTTTGTCATGATAAAATCTACAGAAAAATCATTCGTTTGAACATAGTTATACTCACTTGGGGAGCCATAAGAATTTCGAACTCCTCCTTCCAAGCATTTTCGAGTCACTTGTCCAGTCATAAGTTGGATTTGTCTATGAAAATAGTCATCCATAAGATCATTCCACTTTGGATGAACTTGATTTGCTGGGATGCTAAGGGCTTCTTTTTCCTTATCCAGTGCTCTGTTACGCTCAAAAATTTTCTCTTCTAACAAGGTTAAACTTTTGAGTAAATCAAGCAAGGGTGGGATGATTATTTCCGCCATGGCTCGATAGTTTTCAGGGTTATTTTTATAGTTCACTCTCATGATTACTCTCTTAACTTTCCTGGATTAATTGCTTTACTTCTATGTCTGAAAGTTGTCCATCCATGTAGAGTTTCCTAAGTAAATCTTTATCTACGGTAATTTCATAATAGTCAGTCACAAACTCATGAAATCTCTCAAAGCTATCAAAAAGGTAAGAGAGCAACCATTCTCCGCCATCCTGATCTTGGTAAGTGTGTTGATGCGCGTGACCGTCATACCAGATAAAGAAGGTTGTTTCATCTTTTTGTTCTTCTGAATAAAGTGAGACATACTTTTCATCCAGTCCTTTATAAAAACTATCGATGATATCTTGATTCCACTCGTCAGCAGCAAACTGGCTTAAACTACTTTCATGATCAAAGCCTTTTATAAGGATCATTTTATCAGTCAAAATTACATCTAAAGAATCACCAGAGCCATTGTCAATAAGATATCGGACTCCATAGTCTTCCTCAGTCTTAATCACAAGTCTGAGCCAATCCTCACTCGGATCTGTTAGAAACTCATCAATGACCAGCAAGGCATCTAAGCGAGTCTTTATCTTGTCCCAATTAATCTTTTTCATCTCTAAAAACCTCCATCTTATTTTTGCTATTTATCAAGATCACAAGCCCTATAACGAGCTGTTAGATAGCCTGAAAAGCTAATCTGAGGGATATTCCACTCATTAGGCAAATAAATGGAACAATCTACCTGATCACCTAGAGGGGAACTTGCTGAGAAGACATATCTTCCCAAATCCTCATTATTAAGATTTCTTTCAACTTGACTCAATCTGCTAGTATTGAACCAGTCTTTAAACAGTAGCCAGATTTGCTCGGCATCTTCTTTAATAGGGGGACTTTCAAATTGTAGATGATTCCGACTCTACATCTTTTTTTGAATCCTGACTCATCAGCCTTACAAACTTTTATGAATCCCTTATCATACTGCCAGTTATCACTATCTAATAGGGGAAATTGAACAGATAGATTGTCTTTAAATCCCTGCATAGTATCAAATAAATCTTTGGAGGCAGCTTCGAATAATTCTAGTTCTTCCATAGTCTTCTCTTTAATTTTCATAGCTAATCACATTTCGATTTAAACTGCATCAACCCAGATATGGTATTTTTGACAATGTAGACATCTAAACAAATAACCACAGATAGGCCCGTCTTTGACCAAGTAGTCTTCTAGCTCTTGATATTCTTCACGCGCTTCATAGTCTTCCAAGACTTGCTCAGCGATTCCCATATCCTTCAATTCTCGAGTTCCAACTGTACCCAGGTAAGCACAATAATCTTGGCAACAAGAAAGCCAATATTCTCCCTGCCAACTAGAGTAGCCTGGGGTCTGACAAAAAAGCAGCTGATTCTTTTCTGGATCCAATTTACCCTGCCACTCGGCATCTTGGATAAATTCTGCATCGAATTTTTTAGCTGCTTGACCATTTGCAATACAAAATGGACAAAGGTTCTCTATGTTGTCAATACAATAAGGGATCAAGTCATAATAAATATTGCTTTCTTTCCCACAAGATGGACAAAGCTTGGCTTCTCCTTCAACAAATGAACCTGTAGCTAAGGGATCTGGATGATAGAGAAAATGTGGCAAAGACTGTAATAACTCCTGACTCTGCTTTTTATCTTCTTTTCTTAGGGGACGAGGAAGGGCATAACGATCACCATGACTCTGATTCATTTCTTGTAAACGGCTCAGTTTCTTTTTCTGTTTTCGATCTGGTTTATCTAAGATTTCGGTAAATAAGCTATAGGCACTAGTGTAGAGACCCAATTGTTCATAGAGGTCAACTAAGACTTTTTTAGCTTCTAAATCATCAGACTTAGCTAATTCATCAGCCAAATCATAGAGTGCCGCAACACTTGAAGGCTTTCCATCTTTAGCATGGTATTCCCTTGTCCGGGTGATATATTCTTGTAAATATGGATTCATCTGACTACCTTTTCTTACATGGATAAATTCTGATTAACAAATGGTGACGAGGACAATACCATTTAAGCCTAACATTGCTTTATATAAATCTTTCATTTCATCACCTGATTTTAACCTCTTATTGTCAGACAGTTAGTAAATTTCATACACAAGCTCTCTATCAACTTGAAAATATTTGTCGAATTTCACTAAAAGATAAAGGGAGCCAGCTGGAGAGACACCGGCATCATAACCTAGAGCAAATTCGCCATAAGAACTACTTTTATCCAAGATTAACTCCCTTAATTCCAGTTCTGTAACTGCTTTATCAGGCCAATTATCATGGATAACCTTTTGAGCTTTTTTATCAAGGTGTTCCAAGTTTCTATATAAACTAGTCATCAAATCATCTGATAATAAGACCAAATCCTGTTCACAGTAACCTGTAAAATAAATATTTATGTCTTTATTTAGATATCGCCCTAGAAAATAGATCCCCGAATCATGTTTTTCCCAGCTTATTCCCTTCCATAATGCCAATAAATCTTCTTTGTTCATTTATTACCTCAAGCAGTTTTATTCTTTTAGGAATGTTTAATAAACTTTCTAACAAATAGTGACCAGGACATTTCCATTGAGCTCCAGAATCTTTTTGTAAAACTCTTTCATATTTACAAAACTGATTCGAATTTCATCCTTGATTTCTTCCTCTTCCTCAAGATAATCCCAAATATCAGGATACAAGTCGGCTTTCTTGCAGGCTTCCATACTAAAGTCTTCCAAGGCTCTGTGCATGTCAAAACTTTCTAGAGCTTCTATGATTTCGGCTATCTTATTTTTTTCAGTATAGGCTATGTACTCAGACACTTCTTCTAAAGGAGTCACTCCTAAAACCGCTTCTCTCAAGGGATTGTCATCCAAAAATTCTGAACTACTAAATCCTGTCAAGACAAAGACCAAGGCATCCCACATTTTGTCAATATCTAGTAAGATATCATGACTATCAGCGGAATCCTCTGCAAAATCTAACAAGTCATCTTCTTGATTGGAAAGACCTTTTATTTGATCTAATTCATCGTCTGGTAAATATTGATAATTGGCAATCATTCCCATGATTTTACTCCTTTGAATCAGTTAGTATTATACGGATCTTTCTAGCTCTATTTCCCTAGAAAATGCTATAATGGAGCTAAGAAATTGTTTTATTGAATGTTAAATAGGGGGAAATAGTAATGTTCACTAGTATTGTTTTGGGTTTTTATGCTCTTTTCTTTCTATCCTTGTCCTTTACTATCTATCTCTATATCAGACTTGTAGTTGCGGTCAGACAAGGGAAAGATGTCCCAAAATGGATCTATAAACTCGGCCATGCCATTCAAGGTAGAATTCACGTTGACTATGAAGAAATCACAGATGCTAATGCCCTTAAAGAGATTCATTGGTTCTTGCTGATCTATTTAATCGTAAATCTACTGGTATTGGCTGGCTTCTACTATCATGGCAATAGCTTTCCGCAAGCAATTTATGAATGTTTGAAAAAACAATTTTTTATCGTACTTGTTAGTATGGTTTTAAAAAGTATTGGTAAATTTATTGTACTAGCTATAAGAAAAAACTTTCATAACAGTCATGCTTATGCATCAACCAACGCTTTTGTCGGGACAGCCTTTTTAACGAGTTATGTTTTTATGTTTTGCATGATGATGAGTGGTCTTCCAGCTCAACCTGTTCCAGTAACCATTCAAGATACCACTGTCATTATCGGGGAGAGCAAGGCTTCCGAGCTTTTAGAGCAAGGTTTCACCTTCGAAGATAAAGGTGCAAATAGTCCTATCACCAATCCAAAAAACGACCATTTCTACTACGGCCAGCTTCTCGAAATCAAGCGTGAAGATCAGTCCTATGGTTTTATGATCCTTACTCCTACTGGCAAAGATACTGATCAACTCAAAAACTGTGTCATTACCTACTATAGAACGCCTAAGGATGCCCATCAATTGCAGGGAATTTCTATCAATCATGTCAGTTTAGCAAATCTCAAGCTCCAAGATTTTCAAACAAGAAAATTAATTGATATCTTTGAAGTCAATCCTGCTGATTACAATGTCGCTGAGACTGACTCGAACTACATCCTAACCATTCAAACGGCAGATTACGACCTCTGGAAAAGATACAGGATTGAAGCCAAGTTCAATTCAGATGGTTCCATAGATAGTTATGGTGTTAGAGCTCAACACAGTATGTGGGAATGATTGACCATTTTCCCCTTTATCACATAAGCATTAAACTGAAAAAACATCAGCGACAAGTTTATAGGTTTCGATGCGAAGGCCAGAAGAGCCCATATCTCTAGTGATTTCTTCATAAATATCTTCTAAATTTTGGGCTGGTGCTAGCATCCAAAGACTAAAAGGTCTAAGTTTCACCTGTCCAATTTTTTCAATATTTTCTAATAATTGCCCTAAATCTTTGTGATTGAACCAGCAATCTGTAACCAGAGCAAACTTTGTATTGTCCATCTTACAGGAGATATGACTGGTCAAAAAATCAGCGATTGTGGGCTTTTTTGTCTGTAAGAGGCGCGTGCAAGCCAGATGGTACTCAAGCTTTCTAGGACTCTGATCAACCATAGATACAAAGACAAGACCATACTCATCTTGGAACTTAACAGCAAGGAGATCCCCTTCTTCAAAGTAAGGTTTGCGTTTAGCTTTGGCTTTAGGAACCTTTAGAGGTCTAGGATTTTCAGTTTGCAACTGAAGTGCAAGTTTTTCCAAGACCTTTTGCCTTTGCTTCAAAGCCTTTGGATCTATTTCCAACCAAAATGGATCAGTCCCTTTTTTGATAAGCTCTAAGGTTTTATCTCTGATATCGTCTGTCAGGTGACCAATCTTCCACAACGAGTAGGCAAGAGTAGTCCAATAAATTTCTGTAAAAGAGTCTGTTTGACAGTAATCTTTTTCCGCATCGAGAATATCCTTGATGATATTTGCTACATGTTCACCATCTCTATAGCGACCAACTACCTCATTGTAAATGTCATAACCTTGATCACTGTCAATGATTTTAACGCCATCAATAGCCATACTCAACTCCTAATGCTCAATCAACATCTTATTGATAAATCTCAAAACTTATTTAATCTTATGCTTGTTCATTTTCTCTTGGAAAATATCTGTAAGAATTTGTCGCAATTCTTGAGCTTCCTTTTCAGGAAGTTGGCCTTCTTGTTCAGCTATAGCATACAACTCTGGATACTCAAGCGAGATTCTCTTAACAGTACGTGTAATGGCATGTTTTCTAACAAAAAATGGAATCCGTTTAATCATATCTTGAGGAATTAATGCGATAATCTTATCGGCAGTTTCCTTATCGTTAAGCTTAGAGAAAGTGAGTCCCTTTTTAATCATCTCTTGTTCTTTTTCTGTAAAATCTTTAATATCCATTGTGTCTCCTTATGAGTATTTTATTTACTTCTATTATACTATTTTTTTAATTGGTCGAATGAAAAATCTCTATAAATCCTCTCTTGCCCAAGAACAGAATCTGTTGTAACAGGTAGTTTTTTCAGCAACTCTTGGATATCAATATCTTTGGGAAGAGGATTCAATTCTCCCAGACTATTTTCCTGAAGATGTGCTGCAAAGATAAACTATCTCTTTTCCCAATCCATAGCACAATCATTGATAACATCCACCGGCGACAGATCCAGTAGTTCTTGCTCTTGCGATATAAAAGTTTCGTAGATAAACTCAAAAATAGCTTCCTTATCAATTTTTACAACTCTTAATGTATATTCATCCATGCTTGCTGTCCTCTAATCATATCAATTTAACTATCATTCGGTTGGTAACTTCTTATCCCACTCTTTAGGCAAATCATCCCCAAAATACTATTTTTAGAGTTGAACCCACTTATCATTATCCATAATAAAGGACTTCGCTAGATCTTCACCTGTATAGTTTTCGTATTTTGTATCTAGATATTTGTAGCAATCTTCCTTGGTTGCAAATTTGATAGCTTGATAAGGCTCCTCAAAGGTTAACTTTTCGACAAAGAGATAACCGTCCTCGCTTGGCACAAGTATGCCGACATGACCGATAAAGAGAGATTGACCATCCAAGTCATCATGAACTACAACAGACAGCATTCGAGCATTTTCATTAAACTTGAATTGAGAAAGGAACTGTTCCATCTTAGCAGCATGCACCTTAACATCTGTCGTTGCTTCGGTCTTGACTCTTGAGAATAAAATATCAAAAGCATCCTTGTCTTCTGCATCAAAGACCTTACCTCTGTCAATGGCATCATTATCGACAAACAAGAGAGAATCATCTTTCTCTAATTTAGGAATTTCGATAGAATTTTTTAATAAACAATAACTGTTAATACGACAGTTGGTACCGACAAAATCACCCTTTTTAGGAGCCCAAAGATTGCTTATCTTTTCAACATCATAGTCTGTTTTGGTAAATGTAGAAAAATCTCCAGTTAAGCCTACTGAACCGACAGTCGCGTTGTAATCATTGACAAGGTTGAAAAATGCATCGACACTATCTTTATCCAAATGTGCAGCCAAGGCTTTTCGAACTTCTTCTGAACTTTCTTTGCTATTGAGGTTGCTATAGGTTCCTTAACCACCTTAGTAGTTGAACTATTCTGTTTTTCCGTAGATTGGTTTTGGTTTGTACCACAGGCAGCTAAAGTAAAGAAAGCTAAACCACAGCAGCTCATTAATCTGATTTTTTTAGATACTTTCATAAAATATTTCCTTATTTACTAAGATTTTTCAGGTCGATTAGCTTATCTTATATTATAGTTCAAATTTATTTTAAGTCCAAGCATTTTGCTGAATAAAGTAGATTTTAAATCATTAAAAAGGAAGCTGGCACACAGCACGCTCCCTAATAAGTGAAATATCTATGAAATCTTTAATTTTAGTCACCTTTTAGCTGTACCTGTGTATGTGCTATAAGGTCACCTAGATGTCGCTTATCCTTCCTGAAAACCATCATTACAAGTAGGGCAACTGCGAGGAGAGTAGCTAAAAACGAGAGAATAATAGATAAGGAATCAAACTCACTATAGAAACCATGTATCGTGCCCATATGACCTATTTGCCAAGGAAAAAATTTAATGGTGTTTCTAAGCAAGCTAGCTTGCACTGTTTTTTTCTTGTAAACCAATTGAAGTCCTGCTTTCGCCTTCCCGAAACTCCCATTTTTTGTATAATCTAAGAATGTAAAAAGTAGAATGATTGGCAAAACAGAGGTAAAAAATACAAGACACTGCGACTGAATTTCTGTAAACTCTGGAATACCATTAAAAAAAATAGTGTAAAAAAGCATAGAACCCAAAAACAGAAGTGCTAAATAAGCTAGAATGAAAAGATAATCAAATAGTAATTCAATCATTCTTTTTTTAAACGAAATAGAATTAATTGCTAAAATCTTCCTCATCATCTCCTCCTTTGTTATCTACTATTCTTTTCAAAAGTTTTATTCTTTCGGTTGAGAATAGACCTCGATATGCTGACCTAGCACCTTGATTTCTACTGGTAGGTCATCAGATTTGTCACCATCAACATCCGTTTCCAACTCAACATCTGAAGAAATTTTAATATGTCGAGCTTTCAGATACTCGATATTGTCATTTACGACAACATCCCCTTTTAATAAATCAGGGATAACTGACAATTTTGTAAGGATTGAGGCATCTTTTAGTATCAAAATATTGGCATAGCCATCCTTGTCTTCATCAAAGATTTTTTTGTCAGCGAAATAATTTGTGAGGAGAACTAAAACATGACTGGCTGGGCCAATGTAATTACCATTATCAGTCTCAACTGTAATGTTAAATGCTTGATCTGTAACCACAGACTTCATGGTATTAATCGCATAGGCGAGCATACCAAACTTTGTTTTATCTTCTATCCCAACGTTGTGGATAGCTTCTGGCAAAGAGCCAATACTAAAGATATAACCAAAATAATTTCCATTTGATTTTCCAATATCAATCTTGTTTGTAGAACTGAAATCAAGCTCGTTAATAGCACTATCAATATTCTGAGAGATTTCTAATAGTTTCGTAATGAGATTTCCAGTTCCCCCTGGGATAATCGCCAGTTTAGGAATATAGTCTTTTTCAGCGATACCGGAAATTACTTCATTGACGGTTCCATCTCCACCAAAAACAAGAACAGCATCATAGTGCTCCTGAGAAGCTTCTTCTGCAAAGTTTGTGGCGTCTTGTGCTTTCTCCGTAATTTTAATTTCCACATCTTCAAAATAGTCTCTAGCTTTATTCTCCAGTTTCACCTTATAATCCAAGGCTTTTTCACCTCCAGATGTTGGATTGATGATTACCATAATTTTTTTCATTTATTGTTCTCCTGTCATTAGATTTTCTTACTTTAACTAACCATCTCAAGTTTGGTCCATATAAATTTTGATCGCTTGGTATTCCTGCTCTTTAGCATAGGCAAACACCTCTGAAGCTCTAATGTAATCAAAGATATTTTCCTCTAAATCTTCATCCCAGATCGATTCATGAAATATTTCATTCTCTTGACATGATTCATAGAAAATATCGAGGTGAACCTGATAAAACTCTTCATCTTCATTTGGAGCTTGCCTTACTAAAGATAGTTGAAACATTGGCTTATCAGATATAGCTGTAAATGTCCCTGTTTCAAATAAAATCATCTCATCCTCAATAGGCTCACGACACAAGTCTTCAAAGATTGCTACCATTTCCTCTAAGAGCATCTTATCGGTGATTCTTTCTCTTAAAAATTCAAGTGATTGCTTCATATTTTTTCTCTTTCTAGATGGTTTTCGTTCTTAGAATAATCTTATTAAAAAATTGAATCCCTACACCTTTTATTATACTACATAAACAGAAAAAAAGACCTAACCAGCGGGCCCTTACCTTTATCTCAGTCTAGATCTTTTTGATAATCGGAAAAACCTCTGTAAGGACGTCTATCCCAAAATTAATTCCCTGTACTTGGTAGTGATAGATTGGGGCTAAACAAAATTTAAAACTCACAGATACAACTTTCTTCTCACATTCTTTAGAAATTTTCACGATTAACTTCTTCAAAATAGTCATCCAGATGATGGTAGATTTGCATATCTTCTTCTGAACCATCTTTCAAAACTGCAAATACCTTCACTTTATCATCATTGACAAATACGAAATTATGTTCACCAAAATAAGCCTGATAACCCTTGTCAACTAAGGTCCAAAGTTCATCTTTTTTTAAACCAAAATTATCTTTTATTACAAGATAGGTTTTCCCGATTTCCATTTTCATGATAGATATTTCTCCTTAAGAAGCTAGATAGTGCTAGATGTTTCTCTTTACTGCTCAATCCGTCTACTAAAGCAGTAGCATACACTCACAAAAAACTTTGGTTGACTATTGAATATCTTCCATCGCTTCTTTCACATATCCTTCGACATCTTCAATCTCTACAAACAACGGGTCTAAGTGACATAGGAAGTGCCAATCTTCGGCGCCTCGTTTTCCGTAGAGAATCGCTTCGCCGTCTTCACTTCCGAAAAAGCTTCTGTCGACTTCGTACCCTTTGCTTTCTAAGAAAGCCTTTGCCTTGCGGAAGTTTGCTTCTCTGGATTCGACATAAGCTTTCACTTCATCGTTGTTAACGACATACGCGTCTACTTTTGTAGCCCTTCGATCACTTTATCGTTTTTAAAGGATAGATTCGAAACCTCTTTCCAAATAATGTCCACATTTTCCTCAGAATTAAACGAAAACCTAGATAAAGGGACAATATTTCCGTTAAAGACAATTTCCATATAATCCGGCAATTGTTTGGGTTTCACATACTCCGCTTCAAACCCATCTTCGTTTTCTAAAGTATATCCCGGGATTTGCGCTACAAAGGCTCTTCCCTCTTCTAAAAAATCAAACGCGACTAAATCCTTTTGATAATCACCTTGATACAATTCCAATATAACCATCGATAACCCTCCGTCATTCAGTATTGGTCCGCATAACGCCTATCTATTATTTTATTACAACCGTTTCTTCCCATCGTCTAAGCAACTCTTTCAAAGGTTCAGCGAGATAGCTATAGGCCTTGTCCTTAATCCACTCAGGAATTCCATAAGCTGCCTCGGCGATACTTCCTGTGATTGCTGCAAGAGTGTCGCTGTCCCCACCAAGAGAAATCGCATTTCGAATCGCATCTTCAAAATCTGTACTTTCAAGAAATGCAATGATGGCCTGAGGTACTGTATCCTGACTGGTTTCATTGAAACGATACGTAGGACGGATGTCATCTAGAGATTGAGAAAGGTTATACCCATACCCTTTCTCGATGTATTCCTTTATTCGTCTTTTACACTCTGTAGGATTGCCGTTGATTGGTTGCTCATAATCCCCACAATAACCTCCAAAGTAATAACGACACAGAAAGATCGCATCAGTTGTCGCCATGGCTCCCTTGATACCTTCAGGATGATTATGGGTGACTTCTGCAGAAAGTCGTGCAAGCTCTCTAGTTGATGGCGTCATACCAGTTCTCGCACAAAAACCGCAGTCCATGACCCAAGCACATGGAGAAACACGCATAGCAGATCCATTTCCAAAGCTATTATAAGGCTCACGATTGTCACTATTGATCCAACTACTAAACCGAGCACCGTAGCCCGCATCGGGATACAACTTGCCGTATTTCTTCATAGCATCAATAAAGTCATCCTGGTGACCACCATTCATAATAGCCTCAGCAACAGCGCAGGTCATGACAGTATCATCTGTGAAAAAACAATCCTCACGAAATAAAGGAAAATCCTTCGTTTTGATATTGTTCCATTCGTAAACTGAACCTACAATATCTCCAATAATTGCTCCTAGCATAAGATTCCTCCTTGTAAACTATTGGTTTAGACTGATTTTTCTACTTCCTATACTCGTTTATTCTATCAGCATATTCAGTCAAAAGATTTTTTGAATAAATTTTTTCATTACTTGAATTTCTAACTTCTTTCCAGAGAATAGAAGCTACTTTTAGTTTATTCGAGTAATTGTGACTATTTTCGTCTGCACAGAAATCTTTTAAAAATTGGTTCCATTGACAAACCGAATGATCATACTTGGCATAATCTGAATTTCCATAATAAACTTTTAGCATATCTTGGATTGTAAAACTCAAATCATTTTCTCTTTTTACTTTTCTCCAAGCAGTCGCCATATCGGCAGTAAACTTAAAGGGTGAAACATCTGTTAAAGTTGAGAAATATTCTCTAAAGTGTGCATTAAAGGAGAATCCGCACTCAAGTAAGGGCGTATTTAAGGTAACGACTTCTACTTGTTTCTTTTTCCTTTTTATTGATGATTTTTTAATCAAATTCCCCTTGAAGTACTGCTCAATAATATGATTGAGTTCTTGTTTTGTACCTCTATATTCAAGCCCTAATGACTTGCATATCTGTGAAAGTTCATCACGATACCAATAGTATTTATTAAACTCATCAAAGGATGTGATTTTTTCAAACTCAGGTCTGCTCTCTATCAATATAATACCTCCTTAAAAACAGTTTAGATTTTCATTTCTAAATAATGGAGTTTTAGTTTCTTTATTCTGAGGATTAGCAATGTTTCACTAACAGACTCACACACTCAGTGGTTCGGACTTACCGTATCATCCGTGAAAAAACAATCCTCACGAAATAAAGGAAAATCCTTCGTTTTGATATTGTTCCATTCGTAAACTGAATCTACAATGTCTCCAACTATTGCTCCTAGCATAAGATTTGCCACCTTCTAAGTTTTTATAATCTACTCTCAGCTTCTCTAGTATTCTTTTTTCTCCATAATTAAAATAGATATTTTTATAGCAACTCCTATGGTAATAATACTGACAAAAACCATTCCAATTAAAATCATTAATCTCGAATTCTTTAAGAAAAACTCTACAACATTAGTCAGTAAATCTGATTTTGCTTTAAAAAAACTAGACAGAGCAAATACTGTAAAGTATGTTATAACCATGATTAGCCTACCTTTTTCAGCACCGTACTTAAGGATAAACGGAAGTTGAATAGCTGATATCAAAATACTTGCAACTAATGTAATTAGTGAGATAAATATGATGCTGTCTATTAACATCTCTTTTTTTATTACCAATTGAACAAATAAACAAACTGAACCTACTAATCCAAAAACAAACGCAAAAAACAATTTACTTAATACAAAGCTACTCTTTTTAATCGGCATTGAAAAGGCAAATTGTTCAAATTTCGATTTCGTATCATAACCAAAAGCGACTGCAGTTAAAATTAACGGTATCATTGTACAAATAAGCGGTATCATAAAAATTTCATTTTCATACACACCATACACAATGAGGGCAATACAGAGAGCAATTGTTAATAGTAGTGTTTTCTTTAAAGTAGCTATATCTTTTAATATCAATGCAGTCATTATCTTTTACCTCCTTTCACAAAATATATCATAATATCTTCGATAGACGGCTTTTGTAATCTGATTCCATCTGGAACAAGATTTCTTTTAACAAGCAACTCTTGTCCGAATGAGTGTATCCTTCTTCCAATTATGGCTTCCTCGTCAAGATTTTCAACTTCTTCATTAGATAAAGTGCAAATACCATAGTTTTCTTTGAGTTCATCCTTTGGTTCAACAAAAAGAACTTTACCATCATTGATAAAAGCAATATAATCTGCCACCTTCTCTAAATCTGATAGGATATGTGACGAAATTAAAATTGTATGATTTTCATTTTGCATAAAGTCAAGAAGAAAATCTAAAATTTCCTCCCTTACAATCGGATCCAAGCCACTCGTAGCTTCATCCAATATAAGAATTTCTGCATTATGAGATAAAGCTACTGCCATCGATAATTTCATTCTCATTCCACGAGAATAACTTTTAATAGTTTGTTTTTCAGATAGATTAAATTTCTTTTTTAATTGATAGAAAAATTCTCTGTCCCATTTTGAATATACCCTCGAACAAAATTTTTCCAAATCAACAAGTGTCATTTCTTCCGGCACTAATAAATCATCAAACACTACTCCGATTTTATCTTTCAATTCAAGACTATTAGGATTATCATAACCTAAAATTTTAATTTCTCCTGAATCTTTCTTAAGTAACCCTAACAATAATTTTATGGTTGTACTTTTACCTGCACCGTTTTGACCAATGTATCCGATGATAGTCCCTTTAGGAATAGAAAAATCTATTGGTCCTAATGTAAAGTCATCAAACTTTTTAACCAAGTTTTTGATTTCGATAGCATAATCACTCATATTTTCCCTCCATATAACTACTAAACATCTCTACCAGCTCATCATTGGTAACACCTGCAATCGCTGAAAGCTCAAGAATATCTTGCATCTTTGATTCGATTCGTTTCAAATATTCTTCTCGAATAAGCTCTTTATTTTGAGCTGCAACAAAATTACCTTTACCTTGAACTGAATTAATGAAACCATCAAGTTCTAGCTCATCAAAAGCTCTTTTAGCAGTTATCATACTCACTCGAAGTTCTTTAGCTAAAAATCTGATTGATGGTAATTGGTCGCCAACCTTTAATTCTCCCAAAATAATCTGAGCTTTTATTTGATTTTTAATCTGTAAATAAATCGGATTATCACTTGAATTATCAATCTGTATATTCACCCTCCATATCCTCCTAACTATCCAACTGTTATCTCTGTTTTATCTGTCTATATTATACCACAACAGTTATATAAGTTCAATATTTAACAATCTGTATTAGACCATATTATTGTTTAAATTGATTACTTTTCAATTTGAATTTTTAATATAACAAAAAGCCTTACAATCAAGGCTTTTCTTAATCACTTTCGTTCACAGGTTTATACGTTTTTACCATCAACAGCGCAGGTCATGACCGTATCATCCGTGAAAAAACAATCCTCACGAAATAAAGGAAAATACTTCGTTTTGATATTGTTTCATTCGTAAACTGAACCTACAATGTCACCAACTATTGCTCCTAACATACGTTTCCTCCTTGTAAGATATCGGGAATTTGACCATCAACAATAGTTTTAAAATTGTCTATTAACGAATTTTGTATAATTTATAGCTATTCATCTAATCAAATTATAATTAAATAACTTTTTTGATTCCACTGTGTACTACATCTTCCTATTATACCTAAAACGGAAGTACACCAACCATCAGCCCTTGAGCAATAAAATATCTATTATTTTGAAAATCTGAAAAATAGGTATCACTTATAAAACTGTATAAGCTATCAACAGGTCTATTGTACCAATCCTTGTAAACATAGTCCATATTATATATCAATAAAGCTTGTCCATCTTGACTATAGCCCTTGAAAGTTATCGAAAATGCATCTCTATAACCAATAACTTTATCATTCTTATTTAAATTGTTTCCCTTTCTATATTTCTCAAAATCAATAAGTAGCGTATATTTCATGAGTTTCGATAAGGCTTTTTCTGATAGTTTCTGACTATGTTCAAAAACGATCATTCCAGTATTCCCACACTCTTGGTAGGACAATTCAGAGTTCATCAGATTGCACTCAAAATAACCAAAAATTTCACAACTACAATGGATAATAAATTCAATTTTAGAAAAATATTCTTTAGTCCAAATCATCTTTCTCCCACCCCTAGCTATGCTAGGAAAAATTGTTTAAAAGTCGTCAATCAACTTTTAGTGTAATAAATTTTACTTGTAGATATAATACTAAATAACTCCTAATTTATCTATTTAAATTATATGAAAATTTTATGTATTAAACCAAACTGACAAATCGTCATCAGAAACAAAATACTTCCAAGCAACTGTAAATCCATATAGTTCTTTATATTTTTCAATCCATTCTGCATAATATGGAACTCCAACGGGTGTTTCAGAGACTTCCTGTTCTAGATAAGAATATGGATGAGCCACAATACCTAGATCAATATTATCTACTTGCCAATTATAACCCTCTTTATGTTCACCACCTAAATTATCAATTAATCTAGCACTTCTTAAATCAATATTTGTGCAGATTGTCAACGATTTAAACTTTTCAAAATCAGGATTAAGAGGTTTTATGTAATAGGAAGCTTCCACATAGTATTCGTCATCATTATTGGGATAATGTGCACCAATTGAAATTTTTATGGGGGACCCATTAAGTTCTAACCAAAAGTTTCCGATTGGTGTTTTTAGAATATCATAAGCTGGCTTAGAATTTATCACATCTTTAGCTTCTGATAAATCGCAGATAACTCCTTCACTTATTAAACCGTTGTTGGTTTCTATTATCTTTTCGTTTATAGTAGATAATTTTCGTTCTACTTTTTTTATTTTTTCAAGAGGAAATGGCGGTTTATTCGCTTGCCTTTTGAAAACTTCAGTGACTTGTGCTTCTTTTAGATGAGATTTTTTCCCAACAGGAACTTCTATCCAATCATATTTCCCTATTGACTCATCAGGACAATAATACACATATTCTTTGTCATTTGGAAAGAATCGAACATTACAAAAATTCAATTCTTTACTTGGTTTCCATAACAACTCTGGTTCTAGGGGTCTTTTTTTAAAATAGTGTATTTCGTCTCTATCCCAAAAATCTTCATGCATCCATATATTACAATAGGGGCAAAAATACTCATCATAGTCATCCAAATAACATTGATTTTCGTGACAATTTGAACATACTAAATCATCATCTATAAAACCATCTAATTTTACACCGTTGACATACAGAGCATAATCATCCTCTGCTTCATAAACAGTTGTCTCAACGGAATGTGGCAAACAACTCAACCAATCATCAAGTGGCAAAGAATTGATACTATAAATAGTAACTTCATCCCACCTCTCTTTTAGCGATTTACCATCATAAATCTTTGCTTCAAAAAGTTCATCAGCAGTCTGAAATCTTCTACCATCAGGTAAGTCACATAGACCAGCCCAGTATGATTCTTTCTCATCTTCAGAATAACCAATATAGTGTAAAAGATTTTGATTATCCTTCTCAAAAGTAAATGAAGTTTCATCAACATTCATACCCGCTTTAAACTCTTGGATAAGGTAGTCAATATGTAAAGTAGAAACTTTAGGGGCAGAAATTTGATTTATTTCCTGAGGAATGCCTAACGATGCAGACTCCATTTTAAATGAAAAATAACCGTTGACGAGTTGAAACTGAATATTGTCGTCATCCATTAGTATTTCAGAAATCCACCACTTCGACAGTCCATCCATATCTTTCATTAAGAAATCATGCACTCCCTCACAATTTAAACTCCAAACAAGGGCAGGCGAATTGGTATTATCAGTTGAAGTAAAATCTTCCTCAATGGTTAACAAAATGGATTTTTGCTGACCATCATAAGAGAATGACCCTATTAAAAAATCGTGAAAGAAATCGTGCTTTTCCAAATAGTCTGAAATTTCGATAAATTGGTTTAAATACTGTTTACGTTCAGTCCACATACAAACCTCTCAATTTTTATTAACTATAGAATTTAGGTAATTGTAAATAAGGTGACCAAGAAATCCAAGTCATAGACTTTTCAGACACAAAAAAATTCTTACCCTCAAGGGTTTTCTTAACCCCTTTCGTTACAAGGTTTTTTACGCTTTTACCAGCAAAGTTACGCACTCAGCGGTTCGGACTTACCATATCATTTCGTCGGTTTCCCTCCTCATTCTACGAGTACTATCCCATGGGCGGGAGCATCTACTTCTACTTCGCTGATGCCTCAGCTCGTACAAGCAGTGATACCGCCTCAACATGATGCGTTTGTGGAACTAAAAAGGTTCGGGGAACCTTTTTAGGTTTAACTGCGTTTCACTAACAAACTCACACACTCGACGTGATGCGTCTGTGGGAATAAGTCCACCGGCTGGACTTTCTTCAATTCATAACCCAATTCTTGGTAGAGTTTGGTATCACGCGCCATGGTTGCGACATTGCAGGAAATATAGGCAATGCGGTCTGCTCCTGTTTGAGCGCTTGCTTTGATAAAGCTCTCGGTCAAGCCCTTGCGTGGTGGGTCGACCAAGATAACGGTTGGTTGAATACCTTCCATGAGCCATTTCTTCATGGCATTTTCAGCTGTGTCACAGACATAGTGGGCATTTGTAATATTGTTTAATGCAGCATTCTTCTGGCTATTCTCAACTGCTTCTAGGATGACCTCAACTCCATAGACTTCTTTAACATGCTTGGCAACAGATAATCCAATGGTTCCAATACCAGAATAAGCATCGATCACCACATCATCTGCTTTTAACTCTGAAAAGTCAATGGCTGTTTGATAGAGTTTCTCCGCCATTTCAGTATTGACCTGGTAAAAGGCTGGGCCAGCGATTTGGAAGTCATTTCCCAACATCTGGTCGGTAATATAGTCTTGTCCATAAAGGGTGCGCCACTCCTTACCAAAAATCGCATTGGTATTCTGGTCGTTGATATTTTGCATGACAGAGACAATCTCTGGGAACTGCTTGATTAGTTGTTCAATCAATTGGTCAACACGAAAAACTTTCGGACGAGTGGTCACCAAAATAACCATGATTTGTCCTGAATAGTGCCCACGACGCACAACGAGGTTACGAATCAAGCCAGACTGTTCCTTCTCATCATAGGGTTTCAAATCATAACGACGGAGTAAGTCACGTAGGGCTACTACTACCTCATCAATCGCCGGATCTTGGATAAAGAAATCTTTGAGTGGCATGAGATCATGCGAATTCTTACGGAAAAAGCCCGTTTCCAAGATACCATTCACTCGACGAACGGGCACCTGAGCCTTATTTCGGTACTTGACAGGATTTTCCATACCGAGCGTTTCAGCAACATCTACATCGGTAATACCAGCAATCTTATAGAGACTATCTTTGACTTGCTTGGTTTTAAACTTGAGCTGCTCTGGATAGGCAAGATGCCCCAAATCAGCGATACCTGATCGTAGATAAGCTAGGTCAAGGTCTTGGTTACGATGTGAAGAGTAAGTAAGGTATTCTTCAACTTTTCCATAGCCAATCTTTTTATTGACCTTAAGGACACGCATGAGGATTTTCTCAGTTGGTAGAGCATTATCTACAAAGAAAACCAAACCTTCTACCTTGGCAACACCAGCACCTTCATGGGTCAAATCAACAATTTCAACTTCTACAATATCATTTTTCTTTAACATACTCTTCACTTTCTATCGGCCGACAAAAAAGACGGCAACATTTCTGTTACCATCTATTATATCATGAAATGACCTAAGCACCAAAACTCTTGAAAAAGTTGACAATGGCTTGCCAAAGGGAGCTAAAAAAGTTGCCCCCCTCTTCTAGCGCTTTATTGGCATCAAAGTTGAGGTTGATATTTTTAAAGCTATCTCCAGCTTGGGAAACAATGCTTTCCTTGAGGTCATTGAGGGTTTTAGTGAAATCAGCATTGTACAAAATGTCACTCTTTGAGAGGTTGAGGGCAAAATTGATGATGATATTGACCTGGTTTCCTGTTATAACCTGATCAAGTTTGTAGTTTTTTAGCGTATCTTCAACGATTTTGCGGACATCTTCTTCTGTCAGACTTCCTTTGGCTTCTTTTGCCTTTGCGATTCCTGCCTTGATATCTGTCATAGCCGCATTGAGCTTATTGGCATCATAACCTGATTTGTCCTTGTTTTCAGCATTGATATCGGATAAGGCTTTTAGCTCCTCTTGAGCCAAGTCTTTATTGGCTTGTGGTACTTTAGCACCATTAGCCTCTAACGAGTAGTAAATCCCTGCTAGGGCGCTTTCTCCTGTAACTGGAATAGGAGCTGCAACTGTGATTTTGGCATGCTCAACTCCCAGGGTCACTGCTGCATTACGGTACATATCCTGCGTCACCTTGGTGATATTTTCAGGCGTTTCAATCTTGACCTCTAGAGGTGATTTGTCACCCAGCTTTTGAATCTTGGCCGACGAATAGAGTTGTAGACTTGCATCGTTAGCCACATTCATAATTTTCGAATAGATATCAGGTGTCATAGTTTTGATATCTTTGGTGTCTTTTGATGCATCATAGCCAAGTTTGCTAAGAGTTTGATTTTTCTGGTCTTCAGATAGAGAAGAACCTAGGACATATTCAGGTTGTACATAGGTTTCATCGATTACTTTTTGAACATCGGTTGCTGCGTGGACACTCGTCATAGCTGTTGCGGCCCACAATACTGCAGCACTTGTTAGAAAGAATTTCTTTCTCATGGGATATTCCCTCCTTTACCTTTCTAGGGTAATAAAACAATCTTAAAGAAAGCTTATAGTGAAAAACACCTGGTCAAACCAGATGTTTAAAAGAAATTAAAAAATTTCATGATATAGAGATTAAAGCGAACCTGTCTTGAGTAGTAATAATTTCCACCATTTTCATAGAGTTCGGCTCCGTGAAAGATAGAAATAGGATTGATATAGGTGTAGGTCTTCCCAGTAGTATTGCCAAGGATAGGAGCGACCGTTTCTCGGGAGTAACGCTTGGCTAGTGCCAGAGTATTTTCCTTGCCATTCTGAGCGATAAAGTCGATATAGGCAGGGCCAAAATTATAGGCTTGAACGGCGGTCCAGACATCTACTCCTTTGCTCTGTGCCAAATAGAGGTTATCTGTTAGTGTCTGTATCCCTTGGCGAATACTAGAGGCATCGTCATTGATGGTATTGGTAGCGCCACTTGCAGACTCACTAGACTGCATAACATCCCCTTCTTTTCCCTTCGTTTCGGTATAAATCATGGCGAGCACAAGCTCTTCATTGGCTGGAGTATCTTTTTCACTCAAGATTTCTCGAACCATAGGTTGATAGGTCATGACTTGCTTTACATCCTGACGAATGTGATAGGCTTTGTATCCAGCAAAAAGGAGGACTGCTAGCACTAGCATTCTTCTTATAAATTTAAACATTATTTACTTTGAATATCCTCAATATTTTTGATTAAGATAGAATAGGTTCCATTGTCATTTTGGATAAACTCAACAGATTCTGCGTCTTGGTATACATTATTAGGAACGATGAGTTCAATTCCGTTTGACAAGGAAAGTTTTTGGTTTTCAAATTTCTTGAGCTGACGACTGGCATCAATTTCATCAAACTGGACTGGTTCGGGTACGGCTTTCTTGACTTGGTCGATAAAGCTCAAACGAGCTGTTAGATTGTTATCAAAAAGGTCATTCGCCAATTTTTCAGGAGACAATTCATTGCTTTCTTCTAAATTATTGAAAATCGCTGATTTGACCTTGGATTGAAACTGAAAATCATCTGTGTTAAAGGACTCTGCAATTCTCTGGGCTGTTTTTTCCAGTTCCTTGATGGATTTCTTGGGAGAAATCTTAGGGGCAACAGCTAGGAGATTTTCGGAAAAGTAGTTCAAAAAAGTCCCATTGTACTTGATTCGTTTCTCGATCAAATGGTACTTGCGACTTTGAAGATTGACGACCAAAGCCTCATCAGCTCCCGTTCCAAATCCAGGTAAGTTATTCTGAGTTAGCTTGATTGGATTATCAACTTCTCCACCGAGGTGGGTCAAGGTCTCACGTAGAGCAATTCGCAAGAAAGCAAAATGTTCAACGCCTTCTTTAGAAAACTGAACAAAAACCAAGTCATTGGTCTTGAGGTTTTCAGAAATACTGAACTCCTCTTTCCAAAGATTAGCCAGTGTTACTGACGTCTCCAACAAATCATCTGTGATGTGATTGAAGAAGGGATTTTCTTCTTCGAAAATCCCCGTCTTGGCCTCATCTGAATACACACGTTCAATTTTTTTGCGCAGGTATTCTTCGATTTTTGGAGTGATATTGAGAAACTTATCCGCTAGGAACAACTCGGTATCATCTGGGCTGAACTGATGGATAATAGCTTTCTTAATATAAATGTCCATAAAAGTATTAGTCCTCGTATAGTGGGAAAGCATCTGTTAATGCTTTGACTTCACTTCTCACTTCTTCTAAGACAGCCTCATTATCTGCATTTTTAAGGGTTTTAATGATGAGTTCAGCCACTTTACGGCTTTCTTCTTCACCAAATCCACGTGCAGTGATGGCTGCAGAACCGATACGAATCCCACTTGTCTTGAATGGTGACAAGGTTTCGTATGGAATTGAGTTTTTATTTAGGGTAATATTAACTTCATCTAGCAAGTTTTGAGCAACTTTTCCGTTTTCTACAACCTTAGTTACATCCACTAGGAAGAGGTGATTTTCAGTACCGCCAGAAATGATACGGAAATCAGGGTCTTGCAAGAAGACTTCAACCATAGCCTTACTGTTTTTGATGACATTAGCAGCGTATTCCTTGAAGGCAGGATCTAAAACTTCTTTGAAGGAAACTGCCTTGGCCGCGATAACGTGCTCTAAAGGACCACCCTGAATACCAGGGAAAATAGCTGAGTTGATTTTCTTAGCTAGATTCTCATCATTTGTCAAAATCAAACCACCACGAGGTCCACGAAGGGTTTTGTGGGTCGTTGTTGTTGTGATATGAGCATATGGAACTGGGCTTGGGTGAAGACCAGCGGCAACCAAACCAGCGATATGGGCCATATCTACCATGAGCTTAGCCCCAACAGCATCTGCGATTTCACGGAATTTTGAGAAGTCGATAATTTGAGAATAGGCTGAAGCACCAGCTACGATTAGTTTTGGTTTTACTTCTTGGGCTTGTTTCAAGATAGCATCAAAGTCCAAGAGTTCCGTTTCAGGATCCACACTGTAAGAAACAAAGTTGTAGGTTTGACCAGAGAAGCTAACTGGAGCTCCGTGGGTCAAGTGTCCACCTGCTGCCAAATCCATCCCCATAACAGTATCACCTGGCTCAATCAAGGCCATGTAAGCAGCACAGTTGGCTTGGCTTCCTGAGTGAGGTTGGACGTTGGCAAATTTAGCCCCGAAAATTTCTTTCGCGCGTTCAATAGCTAAAGTTTCTACCACGTCTACTACATCAGTTCCACCATAGTAACGACGTCCTGGGTAGCCTTCGGCGTATTTATTCGTCAAGATAGACCCTTGAGCTGCCATAACAGCCTTGGAAACTACGTTTTCCGAAGCAATCAACTCAATGTTGTTTTGTTGGCGTTCTTCTTCTTTGGCAATAGCATTCCAGAGATCAGCATCATATGCTTTAAAATCATCTTTGTCAAAAATCATAGGTCTTCTCCTTTATAATATGACAGGTCTGTTAGTTTAAGAAAATATACTAAAAGATGCGAATAAACCGTTTCTGCATTTTATCACAAGTATAACCAACTTTTTCATAAAATGCATGAGCTCCCAGACGATGATCGGCAGAGTTTAAGCGGATAAACTCATAGCCACGTCTTTTTGCTTCTTGATCCAACCCTTGCAGTAAGCTTTTACCGATACCTTGCCCTTGTGCTTGAGGCGAAACGGCTAAGCCTAAGATATTGAATCCCGCTTTGGAATAGAGTGATTCGTAAACTTCAGCATGGACATATCCCAGCAAGACATGGCTGGCTGCGTCCTCATAGCCAAGTAGGAAATGATGGGGATCTTGAGAAAGTCTAGTTAATTGACTAGCCGTGTCCTCTGGACTAAAAGTATAGCCCAAAGCCTCTTGGTTAATGTCACATATAGCCTTCACATCTGTTTCCTGCAAATCTCTTAGCATCTTATTCCTCCTCAAAAGAAATCTCTGGCAACTGTGCAAGAATATCTTCTCGCTTAATCGCCCCTTGGCGCAAGATTTTCACCTTGTCTCCAGACAAATCCAAAATAGTTGAATCTTGTCCAGTTAGAAAAGCATCGTCTTCCAGCCCCAAAACTTTTTGGTCAAAATCCTCTAGGATTTGATCAAAGGTCACTCCACTTGCCTGACCCGAGATATTGGCAGACGGCCCAATCAAGGGTCCTGTCTCTCGAATCAAATCAAGTGTAATGGGGTGACTCGGCATCCGAAACCCAACAGTTGTAAGACCAGAATTGACCCAAAAGGGAACTCTGTCATTGGCTTCGAGGATAATGGTCAAGGGACCCGGTAAAAAGGTCTCTACAAGTTTTTGTAGATAAGTTGGCTGATTCTTTGAGAAGTGCAAGATGTCCTCTAGAGAAGCGACATTAAGATTGAGCGCCTTCTCTCTAGGACGACGTTTGAGTTGGTAAACATGGTCGACAGCTTTTTCATCTAAGGCCTTAGCAAAGAGACCGTAAACTGTCTCTGTAGGCAAAACAACAGCTCCACCCTTTTCCAACTCTTGTCTAATCCTGTCCATCATCAACTACAACCATCCTATCTTGACCAAATTGGTCTTTGAGTGTTCGTACTCTTTTATCAGGAAGATGTTTCCTAAAAAACGCAGGAACACTTTGACCTTGCTTGTATCCAATTTCAAGGTAAATCTTACCACCATCTGTGAGATAGTCTTTTGCATCTTCCGCAATTCTGCGGTAAATAGCTAGGCCATCCTCATCTGCAAAGAGAGCTAGATGAGGCTCCGAATGCAAAACATTCAAACCGACGTCTGACTCATCTTCACAAGAGATATAGGGTGGATTGGATACAATTATATCATATTTTTCAGAAATTTCTGCAAAACAATCCGATTTTTTAAAAAATATATTAAGATTTTGATTTTTAGCATTGTCTATTGCTAAGTCTAGTGCATCTTGTGAAATATCCACAGCCGTTACAGACCAATCTGGACAATTTTTTGCTAAAGCAAGGGCTATGGCACCACTTCCAGTTCCAATATCCAAGATCTTGAGATTTTCTTTAGGATTTTCAGCTAGAATAAGGTACACCAACTCCTCTGTTTCAGGTCGGGGAATCAAAACCCGCTCATCTACTTTTAACTGCATTCCAAAGAAATCTGCATAACCGATAATGTACTGGGCTGGTATATGTTCTGCTAATTTCTTGTAAATTTCCTCCACAAATTGTTTTTCTTCCTCTGTTACTTTTTTCTGGAGGGCAAAGACAAAGTCTGTAAAGGATTGATTTTTCAGGCTACGATAGACAAAAGAGAGGCTTTCAGCTTCCTCTCCTTGTCTAATCAACTCCTCTTCAAAATCTGAAAATAATTGAGTTAATTTCATTATTTATTTAATTCTTCTAATTTCTGTGTTTGGTCATAAAGAACCAAGGCATCCACAACTTCATCCAATTTACCAGACAAAATCGTATCTAGTTTTTGGAGAGTCAAGCCGATACGGTGGTCTGTGACACGGTTTTGTGGGAAATTATAAGTACGGATCCGTTCTGAACGGTCACCAGTACCGATTGTTGACTTACGCTCAGCGTCTTGTTCGTCTTGGGCAATTTGTGCAAAGTGGTCAGCAACACGCGCACGGATGATTTTCATGGCCTTCTCGCGGTTTTTCTGCTGGGTGCGTTCTTCCTGCATTTCAACCTTGATATTGGTTGGCAAGTGAACGATACGAACAGCTGTCGCAACCTTATTGACGTTCTGTCCACCAGCACCAGATGCATGGTAGATATCAACACGAAGGTCTTTTGGATCAATATCGTATTCAACTTCTTCCACTTCAGGCATAACAAGAACAGTCGCAGTCGAGGTATGAACACGACCTTGGCTTTCTGTCACAGGGACACGTTGCACACGATGGGCACCTGATTCATACTTGAGTTTAGAGTAAACAGATTGACCCGAAACCATGGCTACGACTTCTTTGAAACCACCGACACCGTTTATAGAAGCTTCCATGACTTCAAAGCGCCAGCCTTGGGCTTCTGCATACTTTTGGTACATGGTTAGCAAATCTCCAGCGAAAAGCGCCGCTTCGTCACCACCCGCTGCTCCACGGATTTCAAGGATAATATTTTTGTCATCGTTTGGATCTTTTGGAAGGAGCAAGATTTTTAGTTTTTCTTCATATTCTTCTTTTTCAGCCTTGGCATCTTTGAGCTCTTGCTTAGCCATTTCTTCCAAGTCCGCATCTCCGCCTGATTCCTTAATCATCTCTTCGGCATCGACGATATTTTGAAGGACTTGTTTGTACTCACGGTAGGCTGTTACCGTATCGCGAGTTGAAGCCTCTTCTTTTGAAAGCTCCATGAAACGCTTGGTGTCAGACACCACATCTGGGTCACTAAGCAATTCTCCTAACTCTTCATAACGGTCTTCTACAGCTTGTAGTTGATCATAGATGTTCATTTTTTCTCCTTAGTTCTCAATTGTTAAATCATAGATTGCTACTACTTCGTTCTCGGATATTTCCCCAGTTTCTTTAAATCCATAACTGAGGTAACAAGATCTTGCATATTCATTCTCTGGTTCATAAGACAACCAAAGTTTATTGCCTAAACCTGCTGGCGCTGTCCGAACATAGTCTAGTACTTTATCCATAATTGGTTTAAAATATCCTTGATTTTGAAAATTCTTATCAATCATAAAACGAAATAGTAAATAATTTCTACTACTAATTCCGATCTTTTTATCATAAGCTATCATCACAAAACCTATAATTGCATCCTTATCATAAACTGCCAATGGAGCTACAAAATCTCCATTTTTAGTGTAGACATATGCTTCAGCCAAACTAATTGCGTTGGTTGCAATGAATTGCTTTTGATATTCCTTGACATCCAAATTCAAAACATCAAAATAATTTTCCATTGTAACATCTCTTAGTTCAATTGTCATAGTTGTGCTCCTTGTTAGATGCTATCATTGGTGCAAAATAATGTTTACGGCAGACTGAGATATAGGTTTCATTGCCACCAATTTGAATTTGTTCGCCATCATAAACGGGCAGTCCATCGTGCGTACGCAACACCATAGTCGCCTTTTTCTTACAGTACTGACAGATGGTCTTGATTTCTTCAATCTTGTCTGCTAAGAGCAAGAGGTATTTTGAACCTTCGAACAACTCATTTCGAAAGTCATTCTTCAAACCAAAAGCCATGACAGGTATGTCTAACTCATCAACAACACGAGCTAGGTCGTAAACATGGTGACGCTTGAGAAACTGGGCCTCATCGACCAACACACAGTAAGGTTTTTCAGGTAAGTCTCGGATATATCCGAAGATATCTGTCGTTTCCTCAATCGCAATGGCTGGGCGTTTCATGCCGATTCGACTCGACACATAGCCAACACCGTCACGCGTATCCAGAGCCGAAGTCATAATCACAACTCCCTTTCCTTGCTCCTCGTAGTTATAGGCCACCTTGAGAATCTCAATCGTCTTACCAGAGTTCATGGTCCCATAACGATAATACAACTGTGCCATGCTTCTAATTCACGTCCATTTCTAAATTTTTGCTACATTCTAGTATATCATAATTTTCTGAAGCTTTAAACGGCAAAATGTGGTAAAATAGAAGAAATCAAAAACTAGTGGAGGAAGCTATTATGCCATTTGTACGCATCGATTTATTTGAAGGACGCACGCTCGAGCAAAAGAAAGCTCTGGCTAAGGAAGTAACGGAAGCTGTTGTCCGCAACACTGGAGCACCTCAATCAGCCGTTCATGTCATCATCAACGACATGCCAGAAGGAACCTACTTCCCACAAGGGGAAATGCGCACCAAATAAACTAGCTTAAGCAGAATTGCTTAAGCTTTTTCAATCTCCAAGTAGCATCCATTGAAGAAATAGTCTAATTTTGTTACAATTTGAAGAGATGCTTGGATACATATCCAAAGAAAAGAAATACAAAAGGAAATAGTATGATTACACGTGAATTTGATACCATCGCTGCGATCTCTACTCCTCTTGGAGAAGGGGCTATTGGGATTGTCCGCCTGAGTGGAACTGACAGTTTCGCTATAGCGCAAAGGATTTTTAAAGGTAAAGACTTGAGTAAGGTTGCTAGCCACACTCTCAACTACGGTCACATTGTTGATCCATTAACTGGTAAGGTCATGGACGAGGTTATGGTTGGAGCCATGAAGTCTCCAAAGACCTTTACTCGAGAGGATATTATTGAGATTAACACCCACGGCGGGATAGCGGTGACCAATGAGATTCTCCAACTAGCTATCCGTGAAGGAGCTCGGTTGGCAGAACCTGGAGAATTTACCAAGCGTGCCTTCCTCAATGGTCGTGTCGACTTGACTCAGGCTGAGGCGGTGATGGACATCATCCGGGCCAAGACTGACAAGGCTATGAATATAGCAGTCAAACAATTGGACGGTTCTCTTTCTGACCTCATTAACAATACTCGTCAGGAAATCCTCAATACACTTGCCCAAGTAGAGGTCAATATTGACTATCCTGAGTATGATGATGTTGAAGAAGCCACTACTGCAGTCATCCGCGAGAAGACTATGGAGTTTGAGCAACTGCTGACCAATCTCCTTAGAACAGCACAACGTGGCAAAATCCTTCGTGAGGGAATTTCAACTGCCATCATCGGACGCCCCAACGTTGGGAAATCGAGCCTCCTAAACAATCTCCTACGTGAAGACAAGGCTATCGTTACAGACATTGCTGGTACTACTCGAGATGTCATCGAAGAATACGTCAATATCAATGGTGTTCCTCTCAAATTGATTGATACAGCCGGTATCCGGGATACAGATGATATCGTGGAACAAATCGGTGTCGAGCGTTCGAGAAAAGCCCTCAAGGAAGCTGACTTGGTACTACTAGTGCTAAATGCTAGTGAGCCACTAACAGCACAAGACAGACAACTCTTAGAAATCAGTCAGGATACCAACCGCATTATTCTACTCAATAAAACTGACCTACCAGAAACAATTGAAACTTCGGAACTTCCAGAAGATGTCATTCGTATTTCAGTTCTTAAAAATCAAAATATCGATAAGATTGAAGATAGAATCAACAACCTCTTCTTTGAAAATGCTGGTTTGGTTGAGCAAGATGCCACTTACTTGTCAAATGCCCGTCATATTTCCTTGATTGAAAAGGCCGTTGAAAGCTTACAAGCTGTTAACGAAGGGCTGGAACTGGGGATGCCAGTTGATTTGCTTCAAGTTGACTTGACCCGTACTTGGGAAATTCTCGGAGAAATCACTGGAGATGCCGCTCCAGATGAACTCATTACCCAACTCTTTAGCCAATTCTGTTTAGGAAAATAAGAAAAATCCATGATCGTTCGGTCATGGATTTTATTATCTTTATTAGTAATCTGGTCTTAAAACACCAGTTACAGTTGCCTTAGTTGCTTCGTAGTCACCATCTACGACAACCTTGATAATGCGTTTGGCATCTTCTTCTGGTGCTGGAACTAGAGGTAGACGAGTTGGTCCAGCTTCAAATCCCATATAGTTAAGGACTGCCTTAACTGGAGCAGGACTTGGATAAGAGAAGAGGGCGTTGACCTTAGGAATGAATTTACGTTGAATAGCTGCCGCTTTTTTCATATCGCTTTCTGCAATAGCAGTCAACATCTCGTGCATTTCATCCCCATTTGTATGAGATGCAACAGAAATAACCCCGTCCGCACCAAGATTCATGGCATGGAAAGCATCTCCGTCCTCACCAGTATAGACCAAGAACTCTTCTGGCTTGTGTTCAATCAAGTAAGCCATATTAGCCAAACTAGTACATTCTTTGACCCCAATGATATTTGGATGGTCAGCCAAACGAAGCATGGTTTCTGGAGTCAATTCGACAACTACACGCCCTGGAATGTTATAAATGATAATCGGCAAATCCGAGGCATCTGCAATTGCCTTAAAGTGCTGATACATTCCTTCTTGAGAAGGTTTATTGTAGTATGGTACAATCGCAAGCCCAGCTGCAAAGCCACCAAATTCTGCGACTTCTTTGACAAATTCGATCGAGTCACGTGTATCATTGGTACCTACACCCGCAATCAAAGGAACACGTCCATTGACAATCTTTTGTACAGCTGCAAAGAGTTCCAACTCTTCATCATGAGTCAAAGTTGGACTCTCGGCCGTCGTCCCTGCAAGAAGAATGCCGTCTGTATGATGCGCCAACAGATGCTCAATCAAGGCTGGAATGGCATCAAAGTTGATGGAACCATCCTCATGGAAAGGGGTAATAAAGGCTGTAATGATTTTACACTCTTTTAAATCTTGATAAGACATGAGAATACCTCTCTATTTCAAAGAAGGAGTTCATCTGAACTCCTAAACGATATGACTATTTTAATTCAAATTTCAATTCAGCTGTTGGACGAACCAATCCACGTTCGTGAAGCGTTTCTGCAATCTGAACTGAGTTCCAAGCAGCACCTTTGAGAAGGTTGTCTGAAACAACCCACATGTGGATTCCTTTTTCTGCATCTAGGTCTTTACGGATACGACCAACAAAAGTATCACGCGAACCCACTGCATTGACAGCTTGAGGATAGATTTGGTGCGCTACGTCATCCTCAAGAACAGCACCTGGAAAGGCTGCGATGGCTGCTTTGACTTCTTCGATTGGTGCCACTTCTTTTGTTTCGATATAAACTGACTCAGAGTGAGCTGACAAGACTGGAATACGTACACAGGTTGCAGATACTGAGATGCTATCATCTTCCATGATTTTCTTAGTTTCCTTAGTCATCTTCATCTCTTCGTAAGTGTAATCATTGTCAGTAAAGACATCGATTTGTGGAAGAGCGTTAAAGGCGATAGGGTAGTGTTTCTTGTCACCACCTGAAGGCAAGATTTCCGCATGCAAATCACGTGGATTCACACCATCATTCAAGACTTCACGAAGTTCACGTTGTGTTTCAAGAATCGCACCCATACCAGCACCAGAGACTGCTTGGTAAGTTGAAACGATGATGCGGTCCAAGCCCCATTTTTGGCGGACCGGCTCAAGAGCCACCATCATTTGGATTGTTGAACAGTTAGGGCAGGCAATAATCCCATTATGAGCATCAAGTGCATGGGCATTGACCTCTGGGACAACCAATGGTACGTCTGGATTTTGGCGGAAATAAGATGTGTTATCCACTACTACCGCTCCAGCTTGAACTGCGTATGGTGCATACTTAGCTGATGTCGAACCACCTGCTGAAAAGAGCGCAATATCAACACCCTCAAAAGCTGTCTCTGTTGTTTCTTCAATCGTAATATCTTGGTCTTTAAATTTCAAAGTTTTGCCTGCTGAACGTGCAGAAGCAAGGTAACGAATTTTATCGATTGGAAGTGTTGATTCTTCCAACATTTTTATCATCTGAGCTCCGACAGCACCTGTCGCGCCGACTACAGCGACTGTATATCCCATAAATAACCTCTTTCGGAATTTTCTAAAAATTTCTATAATAGATGTATTATACTACTTTTTCCAGAAATTGAAAAGCATTTTTGGGTTATATTTTCTGAAAACAAAAATCCCTAGCCATTTGACCAGGGGCTAAGAGGCATCTTCATGTGATGAGCAGGTTCACACAACTCATCAAGGTCCGCTCCTGCGTTATGACCTCCTTATGCTCAATAGCAGTCCGAAGACTACCTATCGACTCATCGCAACTACTATTCTACTAGATAGAGTCACTTTTGTCAACAGACAAAACTCTTTGCTTCATTTATATAGGTGCATAAGAAATATCTTTGAAAAATTTGGGGCAGAGATAACAAAAACCCTTGTAAATCAGGGTTTTTTCGTCTCTATCATGCTAATTGCCGGGATTGAACCGGCGACCTCATCCTTACCATGGATGCGCTCTGCCAACTGAGCTAAATCAGCTTACCTAAAAAGTATACTATAGTTCTATGTTCTTGTCAAGCGCTCTCTTTTAATTTTCAATAATGAAAAAAGCTAGATTTAGCAAGAATCTAGCTTATAAACTTCTTATTTTGTTAGATCGATTCGCTGTCCCAGTTTATTGATCAAAATCGCACCTACGATAAGTGATGCAAACTCACCAATTCCAGTAGAGAACCATGTGAAGAAGAACGGAGCTTCTGCAACGATATGAAGTTCAGCTGCAATGGTAATCATTGAAATGGAGAAGAGGATTGAAAAGAAGAAATGATCTTTTCGAATCAATCCGTTAAAGAGGTAATCTTTACTGTATTTTGCAAAGAGCCATACCCCTAGACTAAGGAAAACTAGGGTAGAACCTCCACCAACAAAGACATCTATTGGACCAAAGCTAAAGAAATTTGCAATCATACAACCAATCGTCACACCGATGATGTATTTTGGATTGTAAAAGGCTAAGAAATTCATCATCTCTGAAATACGGAACTGGTAGGCGCCGTAGCTAATGGCATTCAGCGGTGGGGTGATGGTCAAAACCACATAAATAGCAGCGACAATAGCGATATCTGCCATATCACGAACAGTTAATTTTTTCATGTTTTCTCCTTTAGCGGTTTCCCGCGTAAAATATGCTTGGTGAAAGAAGTTAAGCACCAAGGGTTGAGATTATCAACCTTACTAGTATAGCACAATATAGGACTTTATGCTATACTAAAACCATGAAAAGAATAATAAAGGCATTCTTCGATAACGAAATCCTCTCCTACCTATTTTTCGGTGCTGCTACTACTCTGGTTTCTATCTTATCGCGTTTGGTTATTTACCACATCAGCCACCAGGAAATCCTGGCAACCGTACTCGCAAATCTTATCGGGATTCTCTTTGCCTTTTTTACAAATGATACAATCGTCTTTAAACAAGAGAGAAGAAATTGGCCAACTCGCCTGGCTAAGTTTTTCTTAGCTCGTCTCTCTACACTTGGACTTGACGTTCTTTTAACTTATATCTTCGTTACAACCTTTCCTGATCTTATTGGTCAGTTTGTCGAATATAATATAGACAGGGTTAATACGGTTGAAACTATCCTAGCACAAATTTTGATTATTGTGCTTAATTATATTTTCAGTAAAATCTATATTTTTAAAAGGAGCAACTGATCTCCTTAAGCATCCAGGTTGCCTCTTGTCACAATTTAGGATATAATAAGTTAGAAAATTAGGAAAGGAATTTATGAAAATGTTAAAGGATCTAAAAGAATTCTTGCTTCGCGGTAATGTCGTTGACCTTGCTGTCGGTGTAATCATCGCCTCTGCTTTTGGTGCTATCGTGACTTCACTCGTTAACGATATCATCACTCCACTTATCTTGAACCCAGCTTTGAAAGCTGCGAACGTTGAACGTATCGCTGAACTTTCATGGAATGGTGTTGGTTACGGTAGCTTCTTGAGCGCTGTTATCAACTTCCTTGTTGTGGGTACAGTTCTCTTCTTCGTTATCAAAGGTATTGAAAAAGCTCAAAACCTTCGTAAGAAAGAGGAAGTGGTTGAGGAAGCACCTGCTGTTCCAACTGAACTTGAAGTTCTTCAAGAAATCAAAGCCCTTCTTGAGAAAAAATAAGACTGATAAAGGATTCAGCTTAAAGCTAAATCCTTTTTTCTTTACTCTTTTGGTAACTTACCAGCCTTTTCGAGCATTTTCTTAATCAAGTAAGGCATCTTCACATTTTCACGGCCTTTTTTCTCAATGAGTTTTTTGACAAATTCTGGCATCTGAAGGTCGTCTGTCTCTTTCATGATGTCCTTGGTAGTTGCCGAAGGCGCTAACTCATCAAAGGTTTCTTCTTCTGGGAGAAAAGCTTTAAATTCTTTGTGTTCGTTTGCTCTTACAGTAGCAACTAAAGCGTCAATTAAACGGCTATCCGTATTGGGCATCGGTGGACGATGGTAAGTGACACCTAATTCTTGACACAAATCATAACATTCCACATCATTATCGAACAAGACTTCGATGTGCTCACTGATAAAGCTAATCGGAACAAAAATATAATGTTCTGGATGTTGCTTTTGTTCTCGTAAATATTCTAAGACATCTGGCTTGATCCAAGGAATTCCAATATCGCTTTCGCTCTGCCAAGTATTGGTATACTGGTCTGTCATTAGGCCGAGTTGTTCAGCAATGAGCCTGCTATTATCGAAAATCTGATCGATATAAGGATCTCCATAGTCCAAGGCAAAAATGGGGACGCTATGGGCTGAAAAGATTACCTTGAAGGATTCTTCTCCCACATGGTTTCGTAAAATTTTTCTAATCTCATCTGTCCAGAAGTCCAGCAAAGGCTGTTGTTGATACCAGTCCTTAATAACTAAAAATCGGATCTGCTGGCTTTCCAGAAACTTTTCATACCCCATGACTGAGTAAAAAGAATAATGAGGTTCCAAAATCAAGCAGATACATTCTTCAACACCATCAGTTTCCATCTGCTTGATCACGTCTGGGATAAAGGGACGAGAAAATTTGTTGGCAAGGTAGATACCGTACTCCTCCCCTATACGTTCTCTTACTAAAGCAACTTCTTCCCTTGTAATCCGCTGCAAAGGTGTCCCACCGATAAGGACGTAGTTATCATAGAGGGTTTGAATCTCGTGGTCTTCGGGTCTAACACCACGACGAATGTTTGTAAAAAATTCTGCTACTCCTTCAAAACTAATCTCCTCTGGAGATCCAAAGGTCATCATTAATAGGGCTTTTTTCATTGATATGTCCTTGTGATGTTTTTTTTAATTACCATTCTACCATGAAATATATCATAAATAAACGCTTTCATTCATTTTATTTTTATTTACTTCTCTTTGTCTTTCTCTCTATTCTATGATACAATGAAAAAAATAATAATAAAGGAGTTTTTATGTCTTATCCGAACCTTTTGGAACGTTTTCTGACCTACGTTAAGGTCAACACGCGTTCTGATGAACACTCTACTACTACTCCAAGTACGCAAAGCCAGGTAGATTTTGCGACCACTGTTCTTATTCCTGAGATGAAACGTGTTGGCCTGCAAAATGTTTACTACCTACCAAATGGTTTTGCTATTGGTACCTTACCAGCTAATGATTCCAGCCTGACACGTAAGATTGGATTTATCTCCCACATGGATACAGCTGATTTTAATGCTGAGGGAGTTAATCCACAGGTGATTGAAAACTACGATGGCGGAGCTATCGACTTAGGTAATTCTGGATTTAAACTGGATCCAGCTGACTTTAAGAGTCTTGAGAAATATCCAGGTCAAACGCTTATCACAACAGATGGCACGACCTTGCTAGGTGCTGATGACAAGTCTGGAATTGCTGAAATTATGACTGCTATCGAATACCTGACTGCTCATCCCGAAATCAAGCATTGTGAAATCCGTGTTGGTTTTGGTCCAGATGAAGAAATTGGCGTCGGTGCTAATCAGTTTGATGCAGAAGACTTTGACGTTGACTTTGCCTATACTGTAGATGGAGGACCTCTTGGAGAACTTCAGTACGAGACTTTCTCAGCAGCAGCTGCTGAGCTTCACTTCCAAGGACGCAATGTTCACCCTGGTACTGCCAAAGGTCAAATGGTCAATGCCCTTCAGTTAGCAATTGATTTTCATAATCAACTTCCTGAGAATAACCGACCTGAGTTGACAGATGGTTACCAAGGTTTCTATCATCTTATGGATGTATCAGGTAGTGTCGAGGAGGCGCGTGCAAGCTATATCATCCGTGACTTTGAAAAAGATGCATTTGAAGCGCGTAAAGCAACCATGCAAGCCATCGCTGACAAGATGAATCAAGAGCTTGGGAATGATCGCATTAGCTTAACTCTGACAGACCAGTACTACAATATGAAAGAAGTCATTGAAAAAGATATGACACCCGTTACCATTGCTAAAGCTGTTATGGAAGATTTAGGTATCACGCCTATTATCGAACCAATCCGTGGCGGAACAGATGGCTCTAAGATTTCCTTTATGGGTATCCCAACTCCAAATATCTTTGCTGGTGGTGAAAACATGCATGGACGTTTTGAATACGTCAGCCTTCAGACTATGGAGCGTGCGGTGGATACCATCATTGGCATTGTAGCTTATAAAGACTAAAAAAGACGAGGTAGCTCAGCTACTTCGCCTTTCTTTTTATTCATTTGGTTGAGCACTTGGCTCAGTTTTGCTTTGTGCTTGCTTTTCTGTCGCTTGAGAAGCAGCTTTTTCACTGTCTTTCTCAGACTTAGATTGGCTATCAGTTTCACTTGCTTTTGAACGGAGTTCCTGGTTCAAGCTAATGATTTCTTTAGCTAGAGTAAGGAGACCTTCTTTATCGCTGCTTTTGGCTGCAAGTTGATCAAATAGGGCATCAACACGTTCAAAGTCAGCATCAGATCCTTTGTTATCCTCTAAGTACTTGTGAAGAGAGAGCAAGACATTATAGAGTTTTTGGTAAATAATCACCGTTTGTGGATCCTGTTCTGCTTCTTTTTTCTCTCGTTGGATAGTCGCTGCAATACGATTTAAAAGATCCTCAAGTTGTGTTTTAGCTTCGTCAAGGTCTGCATTTTCCTTTTCAGTAGCCGCTTTGATATTAGCTGCTTCTTCAGCTAGGGATTGTTTGACACCATCTTCTTTGACACGTGCTAGGAGTTGGGCAGCTTTAGTTAGGAGAGCATGCACTTCTTCCTTCTTAACATGGCTAACCCGCTCTTCTGGCATAAAATCACCGTAGAGTTCTTTTAGGAATTCATAGATGGCGGTCTTAGCAGTTTGACTATCTACTTTTTCCGTATCTAGAATAGTCTTACCAGCTTTTGTAGAAACTGGTTCGTCTTTGAGAGCTTCTTCCACCTCAAGTTTAGTTTGGTAGATGGTTGGGAATAACTTGTTTAAGTCGGTTGCTTTGAGGAAAGATTGCGACTGGTAAAGTTCCCAAGTCAGCTTGGCAACACGGTTACGAAGTTCTTCTTTAAGACGGCCATCGGATACATGTTCGTAGAAGTACTTGATGTACTCTACCGTTGTGACTCCTGTACGATCACGGAAATCTTGCAAGGCTTGAAGTTTCGCTTCAATCGCATCCAACTCTGTCTCATCTTGTGCTAACTTCGCATCCTGCAAATGAAGCAAGAGATCCTTCTTAGACACACCATAAGTATCTGTATCCAGTGTATTGATCTTATCTACAAGGGCTTGGTATTTCTTGTCCAAAGGTGATGTTTCAACTGGTGCCACACTTTGATCCACATGGATATATTGCTTATCAAAAAGATCCAAGGCTGCTAGGTATCCGGCAGTTGAGTTAGTCGCCAGTTTTTTCATGTTCTCGGTAAATTGCCCCAAAGCAAGTTCAACACGTCTCTGCATGATAGGCTGGTCTTTGTAGAGACTTCTGCTATCTGCTAACAGTTGATCCACTTTAGATAGAACAGTTTGTTCATCAAAAGCCCCAGGTTGATAGGTAGATTGTAGGGCCGGAATCTTATTTTTCAAAGCCACTTCATAGCCCTTGGTTTGAACCTTGATGTAGTGATTGTGGTCGCCATGAGGAATCACAAAACTACCATTTTCTACCTGTAAACTATAAGGAGAAACACTGTCGCGTAAGGCAGTGGTATAAAGTTCATTTAGGAAATCCAGTTCTGGATTCCCAGTTTGGAGAGGAATACGAACATGTTCTTTTCGAACAGCATAGGGATGGATATGGGTTGGATCATAGGCTTGATCCGGATTTCCAAAGACAAAGAATCCATTTGAAATGCGAATCGCTTCGAGCGGAACACCGTAGGTCTGTGAGATATACTTGATTTTTTCTTCATCACTAGCATCTCTTGAGAAACTTTCCACAGTCTTTGCAAGTGGTTGAACGTGCTGAGGCTGATGATTTTCTTTCAAGTGATCTTGGGCAGCTTTGATTTGGGCTACAGTCAAGTCCTTCTTAAAGAAATAATGAGCGTGATCTCCATGAGAAACTACAAACCCTTGCTCATCTTCACTAATAACACGGTCAGCTGCAAAACCATGATCATGTTCTTCACCGTGATGGTGGTCATGCTCCTCTCCATCATGGTCATGATCTTCATGGTTGGTATCCTGACTTCCATGGTCACCGTCTTGGTCATGATGATGATCCGATTGAGCTGGATGCTCTGCTGGTTTGCTTGGATTTTCCAAAGGTGTTGGTTTCCCACTGTCACTAGATAAAGGAATCATTCGCGCAATCTTTTCTTCCAAGGCAGAAAGCTTTGTATATGGGATGAAATGATAGTGATTTCCATGAGGAATCGCTACGCCACTTGGCGTTCTACTTGAAATCTTAGCAGGGTCAAAAATAAAGCCATCTGATTCAGCATAACGTTGATTACTTGGAAGAGCATAGAGTTGCTGCAATAGACTCTGAAGGCTCTCGTCTGAATTGTTTGGTTTTTCAGTTTGTTGACCAGGATTAGTAGCTTGACTAGTTCTGTTTTGACTTGGACGATAGTCAGTCACACTCGGTTGTTTTCTAGTTCCAGAGAGGTAGGCTTGAGCAGCAGACAATTCACTAGCAGACAAGGAACTCTTAGGAATGTAGTGGTAATGTCCACCATGAGGGACGATATAAGCATCACCAGTATCCTCTATAATATCAGATGGATTAAAGATGTAGCCATCATCGGTGGTATAGCGTCCTTGCGATTGTGCAAGCGCCACTGCACTGTTAGAAGTTGGTGCATCGTGAGTATGACCTTGTTTTTGGCGTTCAATTTCGTCCTTCGTACGAACATTATCAGCATGAGCCACATCTTTAAGGTAGACATAATACTTGTCATCCACCTTGATAATGTAACCACCTTTGATTTCATTGACAATATCAGCATCTTTCAGTTGATAATTGGCATCTTTCATCAACAGTTCTTCGCTGAAAATCGCGTCAAAAGGAACTTTACCATTGTAATAATGGAAATGATCACCATGTGAAGTCACATAACCTTGATCGGTAATTTTCACAACAATTTGCTCAGCCTGAATGTCTTCTTTTTTGCTAACTTGATCTGGTGTCTGATTCTCTGTTTTTTTAGTGTCTTGCTTCCCATCGACATAAGACACACGGTTATTATCTTTGTTTTCTTCCACCTGGTGTTGGTTCAATGCATAGATGCAAAGGCTTAGGGAAAGGACAAGAGCCGATCCTGCTGCAAGGTATTTCTTCTTCATTTTCATCATCTCCTCATTTTAATTCTTCTGCAAGAACATTCATGTTTTCTTCTAGATTTTCTAAGTAAGTTTTGTCATTTTCAGGATCTGCTTCTAAAGGATTGAGTGTCTTTAGGCTAACTCCTGTTGATTTGACCAAAGTCTCAGCGACTTTAGAAGAAGCATTGCTCTCAGTAAAGATGGTTTTGACATTATAAGTTTTGACAAATTCTTGGATTTCTGTCAACTGTCTCGGACTTGGCTCTTGTTCAGGGGAAATCCCTGCTATACCAAGTTGTTTCAAACCAAAGCGTTTAGCGAGATAAGAAAAGGCTGTGTGTTGTGTAACAAAGGTCTTTTGACTCGCTTTTTCAAAAATAGGCTGGTACTTCTTAGTCAATTCTTGGGCTTTAGCGATAAAGTTTTTAGCATTCTTTTGATACGTTTCCTTATTAGCACTGTCAATCTCCGAAAGTTTGTCAGCGATAATCTGAGCTTCTTCACCTGCTTTTTCTGGATCTAACCAAGTGTGAGGGTCGTAGAGTGTTTTTTCATCGATGCCGTCACCAGCTTCAACATCTTCTAAGCCCGGTACACGCTCTAAGGTCATTCCTTCAGAAGCTTCTAAAACTTTAACTTTTGAGTTTTTCAAGTTAGGATCTAGACTTCCAGCCCAAGATTCGAGCGTATGAGAATGGTAGACAAAGACATCTGCATCATAGATAGCAGCAATGTCATTTGCTGACGGTTCAAAGGAGTGAATCCCACTACTTGACTGAATCATCCGTACGTCATTCAAGTCACCTGATACCTCTTTGACCATGGCATAGATTGGGTAAAAACTTGTTACAATCTTCATCCCTTTTGCTTCTTGTTTTTCTTTTTGGCTACATGCTCCTAAGACAAGAACCAAGAGACCTGCCATTAATAATAGAAATGTTCTTTTTTTCATCGTTACTCCTTAACTAGTATTTAACCGTTTAATTAACTAGTAAATAGTTTATCTTTATTTACACTATATGTCAAGATATTTTGCATATTTTCATGAAAAAAATGAGAATTAGAACTTACATTCTATTCTCATTTTCGATTTTATCTTTTCTAGATCTCCTATCCTGTTTTTAGGAGTTAGAAAATGCTACTACCTTTACTTACTTTCCTTTAACAAAGCCAATAGTTTTTCAGCTTCTGCCATAATAGTATTGTTGTCCTGAGCGCCAAATAGCAGGTTATTTTTTAATCCTGTTAGAGTTTCGTTAGCGTTAGACTTGATAATGGGATCTTGGATTTTTCCAAGTAGCTCTTCAGCCTCTCTTAACTTCGCTTCAACCTTTTCAGTCTCGACCTGAGGTTCTTCTGGCTCCTCTGGTGATTCTTCTTCTGGCTCCTCAGTTGGTTTTGGAGATTCTGGTTTCTCACTTTGCGGTTTTTCTTCGCGTGGTTTTTCTTCCTCAGGTTTTTCTGTCTGAGGTTTCTCCTCTGATGGTTTTTCCGTATGATTATTATCAGCTTGACCATTTTGGTTTCTTTGAACATGGTCGCTTGCATTGCCCCATCCACTATCTGAATGTGGACGTTCGTTTGGATGTTCAACATAGTACTTCACAGTCGCAAAGAGATCTTCTAGACTATACCCCTTAGGAGCCTCATAAAGACCTTCGTCAAACCACTCAAATTTGATGTTATGGTAATGATCATAATGAGGTATAATCAAACTTCCGTTTTTGACTTCCACGGTATGTTGGAGATTGTAAGGCATACGATCAAGCGGTACCTTCTTAGCTGCTTTCACGCGATTGTAGATAGCTTCTGCTCCCTTAGCCTCAGTATTTCCTGAATCCTGATGGTCTGTCGAAGGAGGTGTCAAACCTTTCTCTTTAGCATAAGCCTGGGCTGCTGCTCTTTCAGCTTCAGACAAACTATCTTTCTTAATCCAATGACTATGGGTCATATGTGGAGTTACATAGGCATCCCCCTCATCACTGGTGATATCACGAGGATCAAAGATATAACCGTCTTCTGTTGTGTACTTGCCTGCCAACTTGGCTACTTGAATCTCATCATCAGTGTAGGCAATTTGCGCATTTGGTTTTCCTAAACGTTCTGGATGACGAATCGGTGCTAGGAAGGTAAGAATATCATCCACTAACTTGACTTTATCGCTTGAGACATCATTGAGACGTTCCAAGAGTTTATCCAAAGCGTCAAATTCAGCTTGACGCCCTTTATTGGAAATTAAATCTTGATGAATGCTTGCTAGTAAGTCATAAGCCTTATTGTAAAAATCTCGATCACTAGATGGGAGGTTGGTTTTCTTAGCTCCTAGCTTATGAGACAAACTTTCTTGCTTGGCTAGTTTGCTATCAATGGCTGCAGCAGTTTCTGCTGAAAGTTCCTTAGCAGGAATATAACGTGAGGTTCCATTTTCCTCAAAGACATAGCCATCAGCTACTTTTCGAACCGCTTGTCTAACCAATTTTCCGTCAATTGGATTGCTTGGAGCTGGTTGAGGATTTGGTGCAGGTTGCGGGCTTGGACTAGGTTCCGGAGTCGGTTGTGGACTTGGTTGTTCTGGTCTTGAATCCGGCACCCAATGGTTCGAACGATAGCGAAGTGGGATGACGCGAGCGATTCGTTCTTCCAATTCAGACATCTGTGAATAAGGGATAAAATGGTAATGGTCCCCATGAGGTACTGCAACACCTCTAGCTGTTCGACTTGTGATTTGTGCTGGATCAAAGACAAGGCCATCAGATTCTACGTGTCGTTGGCTGAGTGGCAAGCCATAAAGTTGTTTCAGAAGGCCATCAATATCCTCATCACTTTGACTTGCTTGACTATCGTCGCTACTGTTACTGTTGTTAGCCGTGTTTGTGTTCGTATAGCCACTACCTTGATTATTATAGGATTGGGTCCATCTATCTATATCACTGCTAGCACTGTTGCCATTGGTACGGCGATAAGTAGGCATATTTGATTGACCACTTCTACCAGATAGGAAAGCTTCTGCAGCAGCCAATTCGCTGGCTGATAACTCACTCTTAGGAATATAATGGTAATGGTCGCCGTGAGGAACGATATAAGCATCACCAGTATCTTCAATGATATCAGAAGCATTAAAGATGTAGCCATCATCTGTGGTGTAGCGTCCTTGTGAACGTGCCAAGGCTACCGCACCATCGTTTGCTGAGGTTCCTCCTTCACGATGCTGACTATGCTCTTGTTTTTGTCGATTAATTTCTTCTTTGGTACGGACATTATCTGCGTGGGCTGCATCCTTAAGGTAAACATAGTATTTTCCGTCCACCTTGATAACATAACCACCCTTGATTTCACTGATAATATCCTCGTCCTTGAGCTGGTAGTTTGGATCCTTCATGAGCAACTCTTCACTGATGATAGCGTCATAAGGAACCTTGCCATTGTAATAATGATAGTGGTCTCCATGTGAAGTCACATAGCCTTGGTCTGTTATCTTGATGACGATTTGTTCGGCATTGATGCCTTCTTTTTTACTAACCTCATCAGGAGTTAGATCCTCCGTTTTTTGCGCTGCTTGTTTTCCATCAACGTAAGACACACGGTTATTTTCTTTGACCGTTCTAGCTTGATACAGTCCCAACTCATAAGAACAAACACTTAAAATTAAAGCTGCCGCAGAACCAGCTAGGTATTTTTTATTAATTTTCATCGAAACTCTCTTTCTTTTTGATATTTCTAGTTGCAATTCATTTCTAAATTGCAGAAACTCCTCTCTAATAGTTAACTGGTTAATAGTTTACTCCTAAATTTGTAACTTGTCAAGAATTTTATGAACCAGTTAACGATTTTTTTGTCTTCTACACTATCTTCTATCTGAACAGTCTGATTTGAGAATCCTATATTGAAAATCAATCACCAAATTTTTAAAACAAAAAATCCCTGCAACTAAGTTGCAAGGACCTTTCGATTAATCAAAGTCAACGTATTCTTTTTGAAGTTCAAGAACTTCTTCCATTGTTGAGCATTCTGTAAGGGCACGGTTTGCGTACTCTTCCATCTTAGCTGTGTCGAGTTTCTTCATCAAGCTACGTGTACGAAGGACAGATGTTGCTGACATAGAGAACTCATCCAAGCCCATTCCGACAAGAAGTGGAACAGCTTTTTGGTCACCAGCCATCTCACCACACATACCAGCCCATTTACCTTCAGCGTGAGCTGCTTTGATAACGTTGTTGATCAAACGAAGGATTGATGGGTTGTATGGTTGGTAAAGGTATGAAACTTGTTCGTTCATACGGTCTGCTGCCATTGTGTATTGGATCAAGTCGTTTGTACCAATTGAGAAGAAGTCAACTTCTTTAGCAAATTGGTCTGCAAGCATTGCTGCTGCTGGAATTTCAATCATGATACCAACTTGGATATTATCCGCAACTGCAACACCTTCAGCAAGAAGGTTTGCTTTTTCTTCATCAAATACTGCTTTCGCTGCACGGAATTCTTTCAAGAGCGCAACCATTGGGAACATGATACGCAATTGACCGTGAACAGACGCACGAAGAAGGGCACGGATTTGAGTGCGGAACATAGCATCTCCAGTCTCAGAGATAGAGATACGAAGAGCACGGAATCCAAGGAATGGGTTCATTTCGTGAGGCATATCGAAGTAAGGAAGTTCTTTATCTCCACCGATATCCATTGTACGAACAACAACAGGTTTACCGTTCATTCCTTCAAGTACAGCCTTGTAAGCTTCGTACTGCTCGTCTTCTGTTGGGAAGTCTTGAGAATCCATGTACAAGAACTCTGTACGGTAAAGACCAACAGCTTCAGCACCGTTGTCATTGACACCTTCAACGTCTTTTGGAGTACCGATATTAGCAGCCAATTCAAAGTGTTTACCATCAGCAGTCACTGTTTTAGCATCTTTCAAAAGTGCCCATTCAGCTTTTTGCTTCGCATAAGCTTCACCAGCGGCCTTGAATTCTGCCGCTTGCTCATCAGTTGGGTTGATAATCACTTCACCAGTGATACCGTTAACAGCAAGGATATCACCATCTTTAACAATTTCAGTGATGTTGTTTGTACCTAATACTGCCGCGATTTCAAGTGTACGCGCCATGATAGCTGAGTGGCTTGTACGTCCACCAATGTTGGTTACAAAAGCTTTTACAAAGTTTTTGTCCAATTGAGCTGTATCTGAAGGAGTCAAGTCATGCGCAATCACGATCACTTCTTCATTGATAGAAGCTGGGTTTGGCAATTTTTTACCAAGGAGATTTGCCAATACACGTTTTGTCACGTCGCGGATATCCGCTGCACGTTCTTGCATGTATGGGTTGTCTTCCATGCCTTCAAAGATAGTGATAAACATGTCTGTCACTTCTTTCAGACCTGCTTCTGCATTCACTTTCTTCGCACGGATTGTCTCCTTGATTTGGCTGATCATTTCTGGGTCAGCAAGAACCATTAAGTGAGCGTCAAAAACTTGAGCAGCTTCTTCACCAAGCGTACCTACTGCTTTCTCACGAATAACAGAAAGCTCGTCTTGTGATGCTTTTAGAGCGGCATCAAGGCGAGCTTCTTCTGCGTTTGTATCTTCGACTGTAATAGTCTCAAATGACAAATCCGGTTGAACGAGTAGATATGCTTTTGCAACTGCAACACCGTCAGATGCTGCGATTCCTTTAAGCATTTCTGTCATTTTCCTTATGCCAATCCTTCTTTTTCCATAGTTTCAGTGATAGCAGCGATTGCGTCGTCAGCATCTGCACCTTCAGCTGAAATTGTAACGTCAGCACCTTGGCCAACACCAAGACTCATAACACCCATGATAGATTTAAGGTTTACTGATTTACCTTTGTATTCAAGAGTGATATCTGAAGCAAATTTGCTAGCTGTTTGAACCAACAATGTTGCTGGACGTGCGTGAATACCTGTTTCTGCCACTACGTGGAAATCTTTAGAAGCCATAGTTTGACTCTCCTTTAGTTATTTCTTTTTTGGATTATATGTGATAACCCTTACAAGACTGTATTATATCACCTTCTAGATAATTTTTCAAGTGTTTTATGGACTTTTACTGAAAATGAAATTGCTTCTTTTTCTATCGTACAGGTACTATGGGAAATTTAGGCACTAATTATTAAAAGAATATTACCCTCAAAATTCCAATTATCAAAGCTATTTTCTCTTAATATCAATCAGAAGATAATCCTAGTAAACAATGAAAAAATAATACTATTTAGTCATAATTGATATAACTCAGCAAATCTATTATTTGAAAAGGCTTCATCAAATACTGAGATTCTAAAACCTACTCTTACCATCAACAGTAGAGAATTTATCCAATTTGCTACTTAAAGTAAAATAAGCTTGTAGCACCTAACAGTAAAAAGGTAGATATATCTAAGTGGTATAAGTAGAACTAAAACTTTGATTGATTCCATTCAAATAAAGTATCCAACCAATCAAAAACGACATTATGGGAGAGCCTTAAATTATTGACTTGGCAATGAGCGTCCGCACCACTTTCCGCCTCAAATACTTGAAGTTTAGTTTGCTGATTTTTAGATTTAAGTGATTCATAAATCACCTTGGTTTGATGCTGCAGTTCAGCACCCTCACCCTTTCCCATGATAAACAGGCATGGGCATTGAATTTTTTGATAATCCACAATCTTTGCATGGTTAAATACATCATCAATAGCACTCTTAAAATCAGAAGTACCAAACTGCCATGCATACTTTTTAAGATTCAAATTTGCTGATTCATTCAAATTTCCAGCGAATTTTAAAATGGCATTTATTAACCAACTAGGTGCTTTCAAACTTGATCCAAATTCTTTTCTGAAAAGTTCTGCAACGTCGTAAATAGGGGTACTAGCAATCCAAGCATGAATTCTTGGATCCTTTTCAACAGCTTGTGCGGTAAAATATCCCCCTCCGCTGACACCATAAATGGCTAAATAATTTAGTTTAGGATTTCTATTTTCCAACCAGTCTATGCATAATGAAATTGGAATAGATGCATCCACATCAAAGACCAGCCCTCTACTAGGATTGCTCCCTTGACCGGGAAGGTCAACCATTAAAACATTATAATTTCGTATCCATCCAGGATATCCTGCAAAGTAAAATAAATCTTCGCGATAAGTATCACCTCCACCAATCATGATTAGCGTTGGGCAATTATCGCCGCTATGAAGATAATAACCAGGCAAGTAAGAACCCTGATAGGTAATAGTTAATTTTTCAATCGGTGCACCTAGTGAATGAATTGCACTAGAAAACACCTTCTCCATTTGACGAACGGTCGGTAAATACTCTTCAGAAAATGGATCGGTAAATTGGATTGCCGAGCGAAGTGAGTAGGTCTGTGCAAGATAATACTGCGCCTTTGTTTGTTCACTCAACCCTGAATTACTTGCTTCTTGTTCAAGGTAGTTTACATGCGATAAAAATACATTTTTCCAGTCATCAGGCTTTGGTGAGTTCCCCAATCTTTGAGCAAGATAATAAAGCTCTCCATGAGAGAAACCAAAAATTTCACCGATTCCTAACAACCAATTGAAGAAAAAATCCGTATCACCATTCTTAAAAAATATTTGAGTCGATTGCCGTTTTAAAATAACATCATTTTCTTTCACCACGCGCCTCCTAATTCTGTATTCTTTCATTCATTTAATCTAATTATAATCTGATAACATTCTCTATCAAACAAAAGTATCCAGATATCCATTTTTTAATCTTATAATCACAGATAGTGTATCACATAAAATGAACTTTTTCAAACATTGTATTTATATACTCCTTATGAAAGGATACGAAACTCATAAGTATCCTATATAAAATTAACCAATGATCCATTTTTATGAATACATCATAATCTGTCATTTCCATTTTGGTTATATTTTATATATTCTAATACAAATATTGGGACATCTTGTGTAGAAAATTTCTTTTTTCGTAAATATTACAGTTTCTATTTTGTTAAAGTATTATCTCAGCTATACTTATTACTGTTCTTACGATTTTTGCTATTTTCTTCGTTTTCCTTTCTGATAACTTGCTGAAAATCTTCTATTTATATTGCCAATATACAGTATGTAGTTTTTTTATTTTGAGAAAGTTTGACAGTTCAACGGAAATCAAAATTTATGTTTTTAAAAACACTATATCTTGTGTTCTGATTTCAAAACTGTAACTTTTTAGCACAAGATTTAGTTTAAAAAGTTTGACAAAGTTTTTTTTTCTGATATACTAAGAAAGTAATCTATTTTGAAAGAGGAGTTACGAAAATGGTAACCGTTTATTCTAAAAACAACTGTGTCCAATGTAAGATGACCAAGCGTTTCTTGGACAGCAACAATGTCGCTTATCGTGAGATCAATCTCGACGAGCAACCTGAGTATATCGATCAAGTTAAAGAGCTCGGTTTCAGCGCTGCTCCTGTTATCCAAACACCAACTGAAGTCTTTTCAGGTTTCCAACCAGGAAAACTGAAACAATTAGCATAATCTTAGTAAATCATCCAGAAGAAACTCGCTTCTAGGGCTAACTTAGAGGCCTTTCTTTTGTAATCAGGTTAGATAAGGAAAATTTTATGGGATTAAAACATCTTGAAGACGTGACTTACTTCCGTCTCAATAACGAAATCAACCGTCCTGTTAATGGACAAATCATGCTTCATAAAGATAAGGAAGCCTTGGATGCTTTCTTTAAAGAAAATGTGGTTCCAAATACCATGGTTTTTGATTCAATCACTGATAAAATCAACTATCTCATTGAACATAACTACATCGAAACTGCATTTCTCAAGAAATACCGTCCAGAGTTTTTGGAAGAATTGCATCAATTCATCAAAGACCAAAACTTCCAATTCAAGTCGTTCATGGCTGCCTATAAGTTTTACAATCAATATGCCTTGAAGACTAACGATGGGGAATACTATCTTGAAAGCATGGAAGACCGTGTCTTCTTTAACGCACTTTATTTTGCAGACGGGGATGAGGCGATTGCGACTGATATTGCCAATGAAATCATCCACCAACGCTACCAACCTGCTACTCCTTCCTTCTTGAATGCTGGTCGTGCGCGTCGTGGAGAGTTGGTATCTTGCTTCTTGATCCAAGTGACGGATGACATGAACTCTATCGGACGTTCCATCAACTCTGCCCTTCAACTTTCTCGTATCGGTGGTGGTGTAGGAATTACCCTCAGCAACCTTCGCGAAGCGGGTGCACCTATCAAAGGTTATGAAGGAGCCGCTTCTGGTGTCGTTCCAGTTATGAAGCTTTTTGAAGACAGTTTCTCTTACTCAAACCAATTGGGTCAACGTCAAGGTGCTGGGGTTGTCTACCTCAATGTCTTTCACCCAGATATCATCGCCTTCCTTTCCACTAAGAAAGAAAATGCCGATGAAAAAGTTCGTGTTAAGACCCTTTCACTTGGTGTAGTGGTACCAGATAAATTCTACGAATTGGCCCGTAAAAATGAAGAAATGTACCTCTTCAGTCCATATTCTGTAGAGCTTGAATATGGTGTGCCATTCAACTATATCGACATCACTGAAAAATATGATGAATTAGTAGCAAATCCAAATATCCGCAAGACAAAAATCAAAGCTCGTGATTTGGAAACTGAAATCTCTAAATTGCAACAAGAATCTGGCTATCCTTATGTAGTCAACATCGATACAGCTAACCGTGCGAATCCTGTTGATGGAAAGATTATCATGAGTAACTTGTGTTCTGAGATTCTTCAAGTTCAAGAACCAAGCTTGATCAACGATGCTCAAGAATACCTTCAAATGGGAACAGACGTCTCATGTAACCTTGGTTCAACCAACGTCGTCAACATGATGACCTCACCTGACTTTGGTCGTTCTATCCGTGCTATGGTTCGTGCCCTTACTTTCGTTACAGATAGTTCACACATCGTAGCTGTTCCAACTATCGATCACGGAAACAGTTTGGCCCACACCTTTGGTCTGGGTGCCATGGGACTTCACAGTTACCTCGCCCAACAACTGATCGAATATGGATCACCTGAGTCAATTGAATTTACCAGCATCTACTTTATGCTTATGAACTACTGGACCTTGGTGGAATCAAACAACATCGCGCGTGAACGTGGTATCACCTTCCACAACTTTGAAAAATCAGACTATGCTAACGGTAGCTACTTTGACAAATATGTAACAGGCGAATTTGTTCCAAAATCAGACCGTGTTAAAGAACTCTTTAAAGATGTCTTTATTCCAAGCGCTACTGACTGGGCTGAACTTCGCGAAAAGGTTCAAGCAGATGGACTTTACCATCAAAACCGTCTTGCTGTAGCGCCAAATGGTTCTATCAGCTACATCAACGATGTTTCTGCATCTATCCACCCGATTACGCAACGTATCGAAGAACGCCAAGAGAAGAAAATTGGTAAAATCTACTACCCAGCTGCTGGTTTGTCAACAGAAACCATTCCATACTACACTTCTGCCTACGACATGGATATGCGTAAGGTAATCGATGTATACGCGGCTGCAACTGAACACGTGGACCAAGGACTTTCACTCACCCTCTTCATGCGTAGTGACATTCCAAAAGGTCTTTACGAATGGAAGAAAGAAAACAAACAAACGACACGTGACTTATCCATCCTTCGTAACTATGCCTTTAACAAGGGTATCAAGTCAATCTACTACGTCCGTACCTTTACAGACGACGGTGGAGAAGTTGGTGCTAACCAATGTGAAAGTTGTGTGATTTAATCATTATTTAAAAAGGTAGAAATTTATGAAAAGAAAGTTAACAATTTTTGAATATTTAGGTTTTTGTTTTTGTGAAGCAGCTGGTTTTCTAATTATACTAGGAATAGTAATATCTTTGATTAATAACTTCAAACCACAGATTTCTATTCGTGATTTTATGATAATATCAGCTATTGTTTTGGGAATTATATACATTATTCTTAAAATTATCTCCAGGTTTTTTTCAGAAAAACCTTTAATCGCAATGTTGCCAATTAGTTATTTAGTAGGTTTCTATATGATACAATTTCTAATGGTAAGAGATAATTTTAGTATGAATATTGACTATTCACAACAACTAGGCTTATTAACTATGTTCTTCATTACTGTAAGTATTATTGATAAAATGTTTGATTTTTATCTAGAGGAGAAGTAAATCTATGCAAACTTACTACAAAGCCATTAACTGGAATGCCATCGAAGATGTCATCGACAAATCAACTTGGGAAAAGCTGACGGAGCAATTCTGGCTCGACACTCGTATCCCCTTATCAAATGACCTAGACGACTGGAGAAAACTTTCAAACAAAGAAAAAGACTTAGTAGGAAAAGTCTTTGGTGGTTTGACCCTTCTAGACACCATGCAATCTGAAACAGGGGTTCAGGCTCTTCGCTCAGACATCCGTACACCGCATGAGGAAGCTGTTTTCAACAACATCCAATTTATGGAATCTGTCCACGCAAAATCATATTCTTCTATCTTTTCTACCCTGAATACTAAGGCTGAAATTGAAGAAATTTTCGAATGGACCAACACCAACCCTTACCTACAAAGAAAAGCAGAAATTATCAACGAAATCTACCTCAATGGTAGTCCTCTTGAAAAGAAGGTTGCCAGCGTCTTCCTTGAAACCTTCCTCTTCTACTCAGGTTTCTTTACACCACTCTACTATCTCGGTAACAACAAACTGGCCAACGTTGCAGAAATTATCAAACTGATCATCCGTGATGAGTCTGTTCATGGAACTTACATTGGTTACAAATTCCAACTTGGTTTCAATGAATTGCCTGAAGAAGAGCAAGAAAAACTCAAAGAATGGATGTACGACCTGCTCTACACTCTTTACGAGAACGAAGAGGGCTATACAGAAAGTCTTTATGACGGTGTTGGCTGGACTGAGGAAGTTAAAACCTTCCTTCGCTACAATGCCAATAAAGCCCTTATGAACCTAGGACAAGATCCCCTCTTCCCAGATTCAGCTGATGATGTCAATCCTATCGTCATGAACGGTATTTCAACAGGAACTTCTAACCACGACTTCTTCTCTCAAGTCGGAAATGGTTACCTCCTTGGTGAAGTTGAAGCTATGCAAGATGGGGATTACAACTACGGTTTAGATTAAAAATAAGCTTTAATCCACACTTCTCACAGTTTGTTTAAACAGACTGTGAGATTTTTGTTTTTGTTTTATTTTGTTTTTTTCTATTTGATTGATTGAGCGTTTTATGGTAAGATAATAATAGTAGAAATCGAGGTGATAAGGATGCTAAAGCAAGAAAAACTAGATAGTATTCTAGAAGCAGTAAACACAAAAGGCACTATTACTGTAAAAGAGATTATGGAGAGTCTTGATGTGTCAGATATGACCGCTCGCCGCTACTTACAAGAATTGGCAGATAAGGATTTGCTGGTACGTGTGCATGGTGGCGCTGAAAAACTTCGTACAGGTTCTCTCTTAAACAACGAACGGTCAAACGTTGAAAAACAAGGCTTGCAGATTGCTGAAAAACAAGAAATCAGTCGTTTTGCTGGTCATTTGATTGACGAAGGAGAAACTATTTTTATCGGCCCAGGAACGACCTTGGAGTGTTTTGCTCGTGAACTTCCTATCGATAATATTCGTGTTGTAACAAACAGTCTTCCTGTTTTTCTTATCCTAAACGAAAGAAAACTAACAGATTTGATTCTGATTGGTGGAAACTATCGCTCTATCACTGGTGCTTTTGTAGGGACACTTACCTTACAGGATTTGACCAATCTTCAGTTTTCTAAGGCATTTGTAAGCTGTAATGGTATCAAGGATAAGGCAATCGCTACTTTCAGTGAAGAAGAGGGCGAGGTACAACGAATCGCCCTGAATAATGCCAATAAAAAATACTTACTGGCAGACCACAGCAAGTTTAATAAGTTTGATTTTTACACTTTCTACAATATCTCAGAGATTGATACTATCGTTTCAGATGCCAAACTGAGTCAGGAGACATTTGAAGATCTGTCGAAACAAACAACCATTCTTTTATCAAAACCATAAAAAATTCCCCTGCCTTTTGGCGGGGAATTTTTTTGTAGGGGAAAACTTACACACGTTCAGTCCATGAAGTTGCTGTTGTTTTGAGAACTTTGTTGAGTTCATCAATGTTCTCAAATCCAGTTGTGCGAAGCCATTCACGAGCTGCTGCTTCACCGTCTTTGATGTAGGCTTCAACTGATCCAGCCCAAGTTGCACGGCCACAAAGAACACCATTGAAGTTTGCGCCTGATTCGTGGGCAAAGATAAGCGTTTCTTGGAAGAGTTTAGCTGACACACCTGCACTCAAGTAGATGTATGGCAAATTAGTTGCTTCATCTTGTGCTTTGAAGAAGGCTGCTGCTTCTTCACGAGTATGCACGATTTCACCATCGCCAAAGCCTTCAACGTATTTGACGTTGACTGGAACTTCCACTTTCAAGACATCGATGTTGAAGCGTGGGTCTGAGAAGACCTTCATAGCACCGATAACCTTGTGTGGTTTTACTTTTGCGTATTCAGCAGAGCCAGCGTCAGCGATTTTTTCATCGTAAGCGAGGATTTCAAGGAAGAATGGAATGTCTTCCGCCACACACTCTGAACCGATGCGTTCGATGTAGGCTTGTTTTTGTTGGTTGAGTTCGTCAGAGCTGTCTACGTCATAGTAAAGCAAGAATTTGACTGCATCCGCACCTTGTTCTTTGATGCGTTTTGCAGACCAAACATCCAAGCAGTCAGGCAAGCGTTTGGTGCTTGTTGTATCGTAGCCAGTTTTCTCATAAGCAAGGAGAAGACCGGCGTTGGCATCAAGCGCTTTTGTAGCTGGAAGACCATACTCTGGGTCTAGAAGCATAGAAGAAGCGTATTTTGTCAATTCATCTGCTACCAAGACTTTAAGTTCTTCCATTTGAGCGACTGTTGGCTCTTCTGTTTGGTATTGAGCCATGAGGCGTTTCAAAGCACCACGTTGGTCAAAGGCAAGAGCTGAGATAATGCCATTTTCATCTGAAAGTTTTTCTAAGCGTGCACGTTTTTGTTCTGTTAAAGCCATTTTATACCTCTTTTACTATTAATTGATCATATAGAGCTTGATAGTTGGCCATATTCACATGACCTGTCATTTTTTCTTGTGCATTGAGCATACCAAGGACATTGGCCTTGATGAGGATTTCTTGATCAGATTCCTTATGAAGAAGTCCTGATGAAATACCTGCAACAGTAGAATCTCCAGATCCGACAGGATTGACTACCTGAATTCTTGGAATATCTACCTTGTAGAAAGTGTTACCATGTTTTGCAAAAGCACCATTTGCACCAAGTGAAACGATTATCCACTCAACCCCTGCAAATAGAGGCTCTTGTAGAACTTCTTTTAATTCATCCAAATCCTCAGAAACTTCTTTCCCAAGAAGCTGAGACAATTCTTCGTTATTTGGTTTAATAACTGTTGGTTTGTGTGGTGATTCAAGAACCGCCTGAAGAGCTGCACCAGAGCAGTCCAAGACTACAGGTTTGCCAGCTTGATTAGTAAGTTCTACCAAGCTTGCATAGTAGTCAACTGGAAGACCTGCTGGCAAACTACCAGAGATAGCAACTACTTCCACAGTGTCAAGGAGATTTTTGAAATGGGCCAAGAAATCTTGCCCTTCTTGTTCTAAAACTTCAGGACCTTTCTCCAGAATTTCTGTTTGATTGTCTCCGTGCAGAATAGCGATACAGTTACGAGTCTCTCCTTGAATGAAGAAGAAACGTTTCGTTACTTTATCGTCGATGTTTTCTACTAAAAACTCACCAAGTTTACCACCTACCAAACCAGTAGCAGCAACAGAATCACCAAATTCTGAAAGAACTCGTGTAACATTGAGACCTTTACCACCAGCTGTCTTGGTCACGTCCACCACACGGTTGACAGTGTCAATTTTTAATTCATCCAAAGGATAAGAAATATCAATGGATGGATTCATTGTGACTGTTAAAATCATGCGTCACCTCTTAGTCGTGGTATTCACCGCGATCCCATTTTTCAAGGAATTCTGTAAAGAAGTTTGCATCTGCTTGATGAGCATTGTGAGTTTCAACGTGCTCAATTTTCGCAATCAATTTTTTGTTTTCTTCTGACGGTTTGTATTCAGCATTGATGAAAGCTTCAATGATGTCGCACATGAGCAATTCACCAGTGATTTTACCACCAAAACCAATAACGTTGGCGTTCAATTGTTCTTTTGCATAAAGAGCTGTTGTCATATCACGAACCAAGGCAGAACGAACTCCTGGAACTTTATTTACAGCGTTGTTGATACCAACACCAGTACCACAGATACATACTCCAAGATCAGCTTGACCGCTTGTAACGGCTTCACCAACTTTTTTACCAAAGATTGGGTAGTGAGTACGTGTGTGGTCATAGGTACCAAAGTCGATGACTTCATATCCTTTTGATTTCAAAAATTCTGAAACCGCCATTTTTTCATCTGTTACGATGTGGTCACATCCAATTGCAATTCTCATTTTTATCTTACCTTTCTTACTGTAATCTAATTAGCACATTTTGTTCAACATATCAACACGAATTTGGTGACGTCCACCATCGTATTTGCCGTTAACAAAGCCTTTAGCAATGTTCTTAGCCAATTCATCACCAACGATTTCTGCACCCATAGTGATCATACGTGAGTTGTTGTGGCCACGAGTCATATAAGCTGAACGTTCGTCAGATACTTCTGCAGCAACCATTCCTTTGATTTTAGTTGCGACCATGAATGGACCAGCACCATAAGCATCAATCACGATACCAAGGTTTTGTTCTTCTTTGTTTACTTCCGCAGCAACGGCAAGAGTCACATCAACAAAGTCTTGACCTTCAGCTGTAACATCCACAACGTGGAAGTTTTCTTTTTCCAAGAAGTCTTTCACAACTTCTTTCAATCTCAAACCTGCAGCATCTGCACCGATAACAATAGACATATTGTTTACTCCTTTTTACTTTTCTAGGCTAGTAAAGACTTTTATAACTAGTAGTTTACCTACAAAAGACTTTCTAGCAGTTTAGTGACAAATTTGATTGAATGAGATGAATAACACCTTATTCAAGTCCAGGAAATCAATCTCCTGGAAACAAACTTTCTCCGTCAAAGAGAACATAACAAGTGATTATTTGTTCGTTACAAACATCATTTGTTGTTTACAAACATAATATACTCCTATTTTCAGAAAAAGTCAACAGTAAATGTTTGTTTTTTGTGTTTTAATTTTTAGTCTAAAAGATTTCAATATCAAAGCCAATCTGATCGACTTGGCCTGGTTCCAAGAGCCGAACATTCTTCTTATCTTCTAGATGATCTCCTTCTTCAAGGGATGTTGACAAGCCAGACCATGGTTCAAACGCTATAAAAGGTCCCTTATTCAAAGTTGACCAAATGATGAGATTTGAGAACTCTTGGAAGTGTACTTTTAATCCCTTCTCATTCTTACGAGAACGAAGGGCAATTGTTCTAGATTGCAACTCATCCAAAGTCACTGCATCAACACGAAACAGATCGTAACTGAGATCCACTTCCTTTTGTGAATCCAACCATGGACTTCTATCTTGGAAGTCTAACATTCCTGTTTCTGGGAATGGACGTGGAACAGAGCAAGTCTCTTCTTTCTCAAACTCTAAATAGTAATCTTCATAAGTTTCGCCATCTAGAAGAGGGCAATTAAATCCTGGATGTCCTCCTATAAAGAATGACATTACTTTATTGGTTTCTTTATTGAAAATCTTGTATTGAGTACGAACTGTCTTGCCAGTAACCTTATAAGTGATTTCAAGTCGAAAATGATAAGGATAGTTTTGATAAGTATTCTCATCATCTTCGATAGCGAAGGTTACACTATTTTCAGTTTGATCAACTAACTCAAATTCTTTTTTGCGAACCAAACCATGTCGAGGAATAGTTCCTTTCGTCTCCGTTCCATCTCCGTGACTGTAGAAGGCTGTATCCTCTCTTAAAGAGCCACAGATTGGAAAAAGTACTGGAGCTTGCCCACTCCAATAGGTGGCATCTCCTTGCCACAAGTACTCAACGCCATCTCGATCCTTGATTGACGACAAGGCACCACCAAAAGTTTTAAATTGGACCGTCAATTGCTCTGATTTTATTTCAATTACCATTATTTTCTCCGATTTCTTGATAGTTTATAAAAAACTAGGCTGTCACTCCCCATTAGGAAACTGACAACCTAGTTTTCACAATTTACATTTTATAGGAGCGAATTATTTAGCATTTGCTGCGTATTCTTCATTACGTTTAATCATTTGTTTTCTATACCAAGCAAAGATACCTACATAGAATACAAGGAAGACTACTGCACCAAGGATTGCTTTGATATCACCTGTTGTGGCATTACCAATTGCCCAACCAAGAAGTTTTTCGATTGGTCCTTCAAGAGTTGAGTGAGTAATCAATTGAGTTTGACTCACACCTTCTGGGAAGGCACCTACACCTTTAGCAAGTTCAGTTGCAAATGGTGCAATAAGTGTACCTGAAAGAAGGAAGAGTGGCAACAAGAGAGTTCCAAAGATAATCATACGGAGCAATTTACCACGAGTAACTACCAAGAGAGCTGGAGTTACACCCATTGCGATGATACCTGCAAGTGGCAAGATACCATTTCCGACTTTAGAAAGAAGTACAGCTTCTACTAGCATGATTGGAGCAAGTACGTTGGCACAAGCCCAGATTTCAGCACGACCAGCGATGAAAGGCCAGTCAAGACCGATGTTAAATTTACGTCCTTGAAGACGTTTAGTAGCAACGTTTGTAATACCTTGTGAAAGTGGTTCTACGGCTGCGATGAACCAAGATCCGATAAGTGAGAAGAGCTCCAAGCAGACACCGGCAGTCAAACCAAGGCTCAACCAACCTTTAATAACAAGTTCCCAAGATGCTGCTTCTTCTACTCCAGCAACTGGATGTGGAGTTCCCATCAAACCGATAACAATACCAAGGATGAAACCGATGAAGAATTTAGATCCCCAGAAACCGATTTTTTTGTTCAATTTTGCAGCGTCAAAGTCGTATTTATCAAGACCAGGCAATACTTTATCAAAAATCTTATCCAAAACCATGATAACTGGGTTCATCATGTAGTTCATGTGAGTTGAAGTCATTGGTGATGAACTTGGTGCGTTAAGAAGGTCGTCGAATGTTGGTTTCATCAGGTCAGAGTTGATGATTTTTAAAATACCTACAAGGACAACTGCTGCAGTTGCGATGAAAAGTGAAACCCCTTGGCTAACTCCATTGTTGTCTGCATACCATTTAATTAAAAGACCAGTGATTGACAAGTGCCAGATATCGAAGATATCAACGTCAAGTGTATCTGTTTTCTTCATTGCAAGCATCACAACGTTGACAATCAACATCACAAGCAAGAAGTAAAGTGTCCAAGCAGATCCCCAAGTGATGGTAGCAAGTGGTGCCCAACCAACGTCAGTGATGTTCAATTGAATACCAGTATTTTCAACGAATTTCGCAAGTGATGCTGAGAAAGCTCCATTGAGCATACCGATGATGGCACCGATACCAGTAAGGGCGATGGCAAGTTTGATACCACCTTCAAGCGCTTTGGAGAATTTCACTCCAAAAAGTAGGGCCAATACTGTCAAAATGATCAGCATGATGATAGGGCCACCCATAGCCAAGATAGGTTTGAAGATATCGTTGGCCAGATTGATAATGACATCCATAATAGTTCCTCCCGTTTTTCTAAGTTATATGAATGTTAACAAGATAAAGAATGAATTAGCTTAGTCCATGTTCTTTGATAGCTGCTTCAATATTGTCAAATACTGGAGCACTCATCGCTGGAATACGGAACAAGATTGGTCCAGCTTCAATTACTGGAATTCCTGGTTCAAAACCAAGGTCAGTTGCAGCGATTGGAGTAAAGATATCGTAGCCCTTGATAAGGTCTTCGTTTACATCTTTCACCATGACTGCATCACAGTGAACGTCATAACCACGATTTGAGAGTTCTTCTTCTAGAGCACTTTTAATTTGGTGACTTGAGTTAACACCTGCACCGCAGGCAGCAAGAATTTTAATCATTTGGATTTCCTCCGATTTTATATTTTAATAGACAAGATTAAGCTGTTGCTTCAGCAATATAAGCATAAAGTTTTTCTGGCTCAGAAATTTTTGATAAATCTTCTAGATGATCCTTCCCTGTAAAGAAATCCATCAACTGAGCCAGAATATTCGTTTGACTGGAACTTGAGTTGTTAATGATAAAGAAGAGCAGTGAAACTTCGACCTCTCTATCAGGAGCAATCATGTTGTGAAAAGTTACTGGTTTTTCTAATCGAACAACCACTACTTTCTCAGCTAGATTATGAACAATATCTGTATGAGGAATAGCCACATTTGGTAAATCTTTCCCCAAAAATTCCATATCTAAACCAGTTGGAAATGACTTCTCACGCGCGATCAAGGCTTCACGATAAGTTGGAGTAACGATTTCTCGTTCTTCCAATAAGGTTGCCACCTGATTAAAAAGTTGTTCTTGATTATCCGCTTCTAAGCAAAACACCAGGTTTTTGTCAAAGAAATGATCTAATCCCATAACCTTTTCCCTTCTTTCAATTATCTTTTATGGTATAAGTATAACACTATATGAAATCGTTGTCAATATTTTTTGTTTCATTTTGTTCATTTTTTTGTAATTTTTGTTTTGTTTCAAGAATATAATCAATATCAAACATTTCTGTTTTAAAATCTACAAAAAAAGAAGGCTCAAGCCTTCTTCTCTTTCCTTACTCAATAGTAGATAAAATCTCTTCTAACTTATGGTAATCTTTTACACTATCAATTTCATAAATGCTATTGTCTTCTAATTCTTCAACATACACATCTAATTCTTTGATATTATCCTTAACCATATTGTCCCAGTAGAGATCAACAAATTCACCACTCTCGTAAGCTTTGTCAATAAAGCCAACAATCTTCTCAGCAGTTGGAGCATCCCAGAATGAAACCCCACTCAAAATGCGACCAGCTTTGCTGTCAACAATAATGTCTTGGACCTTGTAGTCATCACCGTAAACCAAGAACCACTCGTTCGTACAGTCTTCACGATAAACGCTAAAATAGGTAGAACGTTTAAGATCGTTTCGAAACATATTTTTGAAAAGATAGTTATCTGCATCGATGACGTAGCTGTTAGCCAAATCTTCTTTTACTAGATAAAGTGAGTAAAAGTTATTGTAATCAGCATACTTGTCGTTAAAGACTAAACGGACACCATATTTTTCTTTTAGGTAGTCAAATTGTTCTTTGAGGTAACCGACAACGATGATAATCTCATCAATTCCTCTCTCTTTCAAAAACTCGATTTGGTATTCTACCAAAGGTTTTTGATTAACCTTAACCAAAGCTTTTGGGGTATTTTCAGTCATAGGGCGCAGACGAGTTCCTAATCCCGCTGCTAAAATAATCGCTTTCACATGAATCTCCTTTATTCTTTAATAATAATATAAACACCAGCCATAACAATAAGTGAAGTGATAATTGTCAGCATATCTAGCGGTGCACCTAAGAAAATAGCTGCAAATAAGACAGTCCAAACTACATAGCTCACATTCAAACCTGTCGCTTTCGCAGGTTGCAAACGATTAATAGCGATATAATAAGCTAAGTAGGAAATCATATCAAAGGCTGCAAAGACAATCAAAAGGACTAGTAACTGCCCATCTGCCACTTCTGCAAATGAGTGGTGAGAAAAGAGCACAATCACAAGATAGGACAGGAATGAGGTTACTTGTCGGATTAACAAGGCTTCAATTTCACTTAAATCACTTTCCATAGCATAGGAACTGAGAACACTTTCACTCCCCCAGGCAATGGCACAGATAAGGGCACAAAGAATCCCAATGTAAAACGAGTTTACTTGTTCAACCTTGTAAGTTTGAGCAATGATCGCTGCAATAATCAAGAAAACACCGAATACTGTATTCTTTGAAACCTTGTGTTTCAAAATGAAGAAGGCTAGTAAAACTGAAACTGCTGGGTAAATAGCTGATACAGATGAAGCTAGAGAACTACCGATATATTTAACCGCATAAAGATTGGCCTGCATACCTATTGGTCCTGCTAGTAAAGCTCCGATAATTACACTTACATTTCGAATATTTAAGAAAATCGAGAGACGAACTTTTCCTTCTTTTACCAAAAGAAAAGCTAACAAGATAAAGATACTCAAGAAATCATGAGCAGCAGCCACCACAAAGGGTGAAAGATTTGTAAAAATTGAAAAGATATAAGCACTAATCGTTAGACCTAATCCCCAGAAGATACCAGAGAGCAGACCAAAGGAAACACCATTTTTATTCTTCATCCTAACCTCCATAATAAGTCAAACCTTCGACAGCTCTTTGGTAACGATTGACACCGTAATCTCCAAAATCAGCCCCTTGAGCTTCTTTGTACACTGTCCACAAACTCCAGATAGTATCTTGCAAGATTTTATAGATACGAATCTTCTCACGTGATACAGGCGTTTTGTCACTTTCATAGTAGGAAAGGAAATCATCTTCCTCTTGCTTTGTAAATTCAGACTCTAAGAAAAGAGCTGCCAAATCCCACATCGGGTCATTCATAGAAGAGTATTCCCAGTCAATCAAATACAAACGACCTTGTGGTGACTCGATAAAGTTTTCTGGTACCAAATCGATGTGACAGGACTTTCTATCAACACCCAAATCAGCCAATCTCTTTTCTAGTGAAAATACATCTTTTCTTACAGCTTCATAGTTTTCATAAGGGATAGGTCCCTCAATCAAGGATTCATATTTGCTGATTTCCTCAAAAGGAGCAAATTCTCCTCTTAATTCTTTCCCTGAAGCGTGGATGGTTTGTAAAATTGGTGCAATCTTTTCAAACTTGGACTTAATTGATGTTGAATCAAGAGTTACTGCTGATTCGATGTACTCATTTACTTTAATCCCTGACTCAATATCAAAGAGATAATTTTTAACATCTAAATCTAAATCCTCTAAAAGTTCAAGATTATACTTTTCATTTTGACGATTGATGAGTTTTTCAGTCCCTTTACCAAAAAATTTCACAATATACTGTTTGTTGGTTGTTTTGACCAAATAGTTTTGGTTGGTCATGCCTCCCAGCTGTTCAACACTGAGAACTTCCTCTTCATCAGATAGTAAAGAAGAAATTTTTTCTTTGATGAGTTTCTCCACAATTAACCTCCATCTTCTACACTTCCCACTTGAATACTGTTTTAAAAGCAGTATTAAGGTCTGTAGCAAAGACACGGTGAATGTCCTTGATTTCTCTCACAGGCTCTTCAACATAAAGGATATTCTTCAGACGATTCGCAAACTTTTTAACTTCCATCATTTGAATAGCCTTCTCAAAATCGATGCGTCCAGAGCGAGACGATCCCACTAATAACAATCCTTTTTCCAAAGCATCTCGTGTATTGATATTAACCTTGTACTCGCTTACTCCCATCATGAGAATCGTTCCCTGCGGACGAATATAGCGAATCAAGTCATTGATAGCTGGGCCTGTACCATCACCACCGCAACACTCAAATCCATGATCAAAGGTCAAATCTTCTGGAATATTATCAGTAATGTAGCACTCTTTTGCAAAAGAGAAGAGCTCCAGTTTTTCCCAATGGCGACCAATGACGATAATCTCTGCTTCTGGCAAGGTATAATTAATAATATTGGCAACCACAAAGGCCAAACTACCATCTCCGATAACAGCAATGCGCTCTCGCTTGCTATGAGCAAGATGCAGGAATCGATCCATGGCATGCATACCGACACTTACAAACTCGGTGATAGCAGCAACTGTATCTTCGATATCATTATAAGAAACGACTCGGTCTTTTGGAAGAGAGACAAATTCTCGCATAAAGCCATCATAACCACTAGATAGGAAGTAGGTTCCTGTCATGTAGTTCTCGTAGAACTCCTTGTCACTCTGCATAGGCGGTTGATTGGGAATCATAACTACCTTTTGACCAACTTCATAAGTCCCAGTTGGATCGGAAATAACAGTTCCACAAGACTCGTGAATCATGGCCATTGGAAGCTTTTTAGCCAAAATCTTTGGATCGCGTTTCCCTTGATAATAACGTTGATCTGCATGACAAACCGCCATATAATTTGGACGAATAAGGATATGATTCTCCTGATCAATGTCCTCTTCTTGGTATTTTACATTGATAAACTTTGGTTTGGTCAGTTGATAAATTTGATTAATCATAGCATTAGTCTTTCTCAATCATGCTTTTCGCGATTTTCAAGTCTGTCACAGTTGTGATTTTAAGATTTGAATATTCCCCTTTAGCTAGGGCAACGTCTTTTCCTTTGATAACAAAAATCTTACATGCATCCGTCAAGATTTCCTTTTCTTGGTCAGATAGGGAACCATACAAATCCATGAAATCCTTGCAGCGGAATGTCTGAGGTGTTTGACCTTGATAGAGGTGAGCACGATTTGGAATATCCGTGATAAACTGACCATTAGTACTTTCAACAATGGTATCAACTGCTTCTACTACTGTGTCAACCGCATCATGATTTTGCGCCAGTTTTATATTGTCCTGAATCATGCGAAGTGTGATAAAAGGACGAACAGAGTCGTGGGTAATCACAATATCTTCTGGAGTGATTGGACGATAGGCATCAATAGCTTCAATAATCTTCTCGATACTGGTATTGCGATCAGCACCACCCTTGGTAATGATGATGCGATCCTTGTGGAGAGAAAGATACTTGTCAACTAGGTCCTCAGCGTGTGACACCCAGTCTCCATGAACTCCAACTACAATTTTTTCAATACTTGGTTCTAAGACGAATTTTTCAATTGTGTGTATCAAAATAGGACGATCACCCAACTCCAAGAATTGTTTTGGTAAATTACTGATTCCCATGCGTGTGCCAGTTCCTCCGGCTAGGATTCCTGCATAGATCATTTATATTCTCCTTTAGTTTATTCTAAAAAACTCATTACCATCTATTATATCACAATCTGTCTCCATCATGAAGAAAAGACAGAGCGTCATTTAGTCTAATCAACACACCATTTAAGGTAAAAAGTGAACAATGTATTACTAAATCTGTAAAGACCATAACAAATTAAGAAATAAAAATAGGTTATCCTCTATATTATCCATTCAACGTTCGGTTAATATAGAGTTCTTTAGAATATAATAGAAACCTTAAAGAAAACTTAAACATATTTTTAGAAATACAAAGAAAAGCTAGGAAAATTTTGGCATCCATTTTTGTAAATTTAAGAAAGCAATCTCTACGATGTTTTAAACTATTGTTAGACTTTTGCTCCTAAAATTGGTAAAATAAAAAAGAAAATAATAGAAAAAGGAAACTATAAACCGCTATGATGAACATGCAGAACATGATGCGCCAAGCACAAAAACTTCAAAAACAAATGGAACAAAGTCAAGCAGAACTCGCTGCCATGGAATTTGTTGGAAAATCAGCTCAGGACCTTGTCCAAGCAACTCTGACTGGAGACAAAAAAGTTGTCAGCATTGACTTCAACCCAGCAGTTGTAGATCCAGAAGATCTCGAAACCCTTTCTGACATGACTGTTCAAGCGATTAACGCTGCTCTTGAACAAATTGATGAAACTACTAAGAAGAAACTAGGTGCTTTCGCTGGAAAATTGCCTTTCTAATCCACAAAAAAAGAGAAACATCTGTTTCTCTTTTTTTCTTAGAAATCAAAGAATTCCATTGCTTTCTTTAAGAGTAATTCCGTGTATTCCGGATCATCTTGAGCCATTGTGACTTGTGACTGGACCATTTCAAGATCATCCGTTATCATGCCATCTGCTCCAAGTCTGACTGCCTTATCAAAGGACTCAGAACTATTCACAGTCCAAACATATAGTTTCTGATCTGTTGTCCAGAGCTTGTTGACAAAGTATTCATCCAAAGTTGAATACTCCATGGTATAGCCAGTCGCCTTGGTTCTTGGAAACACACTATTATATGGCAGAATGAAGTATACTGGAATTTCAGAATCATAAGCCAAGACCTTATCAATCACATGATAGTCTAGTGACTGCATCTGGTGGCCATATTTCTTAATAGTCGCTCCATACTTTTCGAGAAAATGGTCCATCATTTGTGGACTATCTTTTTTACTGGTTTTAATCTCAATCAGCAATTTTTGGTTTAAAGCATTTGCGCGTTCTAAATAATCATCAAAACTTGAAATCTTTGTTTGATAGCCATTCTCGTAAATATCTGTATTTGTTAATTCATCCAGAGTTAAGTCTTGCGGTGTAGCATTAATTCTTGCTAGCGATTTAAGGTTAGCGTCATGCATCACCACGAACTGACCGTCTTTCGTTTCTTGCACATCCATCTCGACGAGGTCTGGTTTTAGTTGGGCTGTCTTTTCTAAAGACTGTACCGTATTTTGAACACCATTTTTATTACTTACTCCTCTGTGCGAAATCACTAAAGGTGTATTGGTGTCCGGAGACTCCAGATAGATATAACCTTCTAAAGCAAAAAAGATACTTGCACACCCCATGACACCCCATCTCATCAGATGATCTTTTTTTCGCCTTGGCATGATCTCCAACTCTTCTCCCGTCAGGAAGGAAACAAACTTCACTAGGAAATAAGTCAGAGTCATGTAATGGAGGTTTTTAATCAAGATAAAATTAATCACACCAAGAATCAAGGATTCTTTTTGAGTAAAATTATCCATTACCGCCTGAGCAAAGAGCAAGGGAATTAACAAGACAAAGAAGAAGAGATAGGTTTTAATGATAATGAGTAGGAGATGCCAAGAGAAGAAAAGGACGTTTTTCTTCGTCTTTTGGAGACTATATTTCACACTTTCTCTTACTGTCTTTCTTTCAAAGAGTATCTTAGGAAGGGCAAACATGAAGCGAACAGAAATGTAGAGAAAAATCCAAGCGGATGCTATGATCAACAGCCCTACTAGCCAGTTCTTATCTTCTAGATATGTAACGATAAAATCGGGGATAATAATCTTATTGAGATAGTAGATTTTTAAAATTTTCCTAATAAAAGGGAAAAGCAAAGCAATGTAAAAAAAGACAAAGGCCATCTTACAAAAGCTCAATCGTTTGACAAATAGAAAGCTCTGGTGAAAGACTTTTCGACTATATTCAATCAGGGTTCTCTTTTCATGGTAGAGAAGGTGACGCGCCCCGATAAACAAAAGACAGATTTGAAAATAAGCCACTAAAAGATTGATTACTATTAAAATGAGAAAGGCTAAACTGATAAAAGGCGAGCCTTGTATAATCGCCCAAAAGTTATTGTAGGAGATAAACAAGTAACCTGTTTGTCTCAGAAGAATGCCAGCAATCCATGAATTTAATGGTAGCCAGACAAACTCAACCATCATAAATATCAAGAAAAATAGAAATAGTATTTTATCTAGGTTATAGTAAATTTTCCTAAAACCTAGCTTTTTAGGTTTTTCAGGTTTCATAGGCACTCCTAGTCTAAAAATTGAGATAAGTCTAAGCTATTAAAGGGATTCATAGAAAAACTACTCTGGTCTTCTAATAATAGCTTTCCTTCATCCGATTCCAAAAAGGCTTCGTAAACACGCGCCGTCATGCGGGCGTCCTCTAAACTATTATGAGACTTCCCGTGAAAGCCTAAAAAATTCGCAACAGTTTGTAATTTAAGATTAGCTATCCCGTGTAAGTCAGAACTACGCCGTTCAAAAGCCTCATCATATAGATCAATTTTATACTGGTCACGATAATCGATACCGTGCTCCAAGAGAATAGGCAAATCACTTTTGGCTGCATTGTATCCAACCATAGGTAAATTGCCAACAAAAATCTGAAAATCCCTTAAAACTTGTTCCACCATTGGCGCATCTTTTAAGGTTTCGGCTGTGATTCCAGTCAAGCCATTGATAAAACTCTTCAAAGGTGCTGTAGTATGAACATAAGAATCAAAGGCACCTATTTCTTGACCATTTTGAAAGCGAACTGCTGATACTTGAATTAAATGGGTAACCCCTTCGTATTGATTGAACTCCAAATCAAAGGCAATATAATCTCTTAATTTTTCCATCTTTTACCTCAGTTCCGACTCAATTTAAACCATAAATAATAAAAGAAGCTATCAGGTTAGTGAATAACCCAAACAACTTCTTTATTTTCCTCCAAATAAGCGAGCAAAAAAGCCTTTTTTGGTAGCTTGAACTTCTTCTTTTGCTTGGTCCAACTCTAGTTTCAAACTTTCTTGATCCTTCATAGCTTGAAGAGTTAATTGTTGCTGTTGGTCCAATTGTTTGTCCTTTTCAGCAATCTGTCGATCTTTAACACGCATCTGTTCATCTTTTTCTGCTAACTGCTGGTCTTTGGCCTTGAGCTGCTCATATAAACGAAGAATTTCAGCATTCTTCTCGTCGACCAAGATTTCCATCAGTTCGCGTTGTTTAACATCATCACTGACTGGTTCATCTTCAAAAATCGTTTTTTTGTAGATTTCTTCTAGCTTGATTAAGCCACTTCGAGTAACTACAGTTACACCTTTGTCATTTTTTTTCGTGTCCTCTTCTGGAAGTTCTTTGACACGATTGTTGATTGCTTGACGAGAGAGTCCTAGGACCTCTGCAATCTCACTGACGGTCATTTCAATACTCATAATATCCTCTGAAACGTTTTCTAGCTTTTCTTTACTTAAATCTTATCATAAGCTAGATAAACTGTCAAATTTCCGCTTAATCCATAGCCTTTAAAAAGGCCAGTAGAACTTGGGCAGAACGACGTCCAGCTTCAATGATAAACTCATCAAAAGAGATAGAAGCTTCGTGATTGGCATTGTCGCTCATGGCACGAATGACCAAGAAAGGTAGGCCAAGAGCCTGAGCTGCCTGTGCAATCGCTGCCCCTTCCATTTCAACTGCTAAAACATCTGAAAAGTGGGATTTGATACTAGCAATCTTATCATCTCCAGCTATAAAACTGTCCCCTGTAGCAACCAAGCCTAGGTGCCAGGTCTGTTCTAATTGAGATAAATTCTCTTTAATCCTAGCGATAAAGTTCTTATCGGATTCAAAGTAAAGAGGTTGACCAGCCATCTGACCATAAGCATAGCCAAAAGCAGTTACATCCACATCATGGTAAGCCAATTTATCCGCAATCACTACATCTCCAACGGCAATCCCTTCTGCAACTGCACCTGCTGATCCTGTATTGATAACGGCATCCACTTGGAAATGGTCAGCTAACACCGCTACACTCATAGCTGACATGACCTTTCCAATCCCACTCTGAACCAGAACAACTTCTGTCTTTCCAACAGTGCCAGTGTAGTAAGTATTTCCGAGGACTTGGACTTCTTGCGCTCTATCTAAATTCTGAGTCAAGTGTAGGAGCTCTTCTGGCATTGCTGCAATGATTCCAATTTTCATTTTATTTCCTTTTCTATTACAAAAGTTTCATCGCCAACACAAGTAAAATCAAGAGAAGGATGACTGTAAATAAGATTCTGTTTAGTTTCGAGTTAAAAACATTCCTCTTAGTATTCTCAATGCGACGGCTCTTATGAATCGTTGGCTCTACTTCAATTGTTAAAGTATCTTGAATAGAATTATAGTCTCTAGAACGTGAATAACCAAAGTTTTGTGAAGAAGTTGATAAAATTTTAGTTTCCTCATCATCTTGAAGAGGTGGCCCGGAGATTTTCTCCCCACGATTGGCACGTTCGATTATTTCATCTGTTAACAAAGGTTTTCCCATGGACTACTCCTCTATTTCTTTTGCAATTCCCAGTACTGGATTGCCATAATCGTCTTGGCATCACAGATATGGCCAGACTGAATTAAGTTTTTTGCTTCCTCAAGGCTGACCTCTAGAACTTCCAAGGTTTCATCATCATCTTGCGGACGAGGATTTTCCACCTTAGTTAAATCTCTTGCGAGGTAAAGTTTTAATTTTTCATTACAAAAACCAATAGCAGAGTAGAAATCATATAGAAGCTCTAACTTACCTGTATAGGCAACCTCCTCCTCCAATTCACGAAGGGCCGCCGACATGGGATCTGCATTTTCACCAAGTTCCAGTTTACCAGCAGGAATTTCATAAGAGATGGCTTCAATAGCTTTTCGGTATTGCTTAACAAGGACGATTTTATCCTCAGCTGTCACAGCTAGAACACATACGCCTCCATTGTGAAAAATCAGATCACGTTGGGCAGTTCCCTTCCCTTCTGGTAGTTCCACCTGATCTTGCACTAGCTTAAAAATAGGACCTTGATAGATTTCCTTCCGGCTAATCGTTTTTTCTTCAAATTCCATGATAGACTCCTACTGATTCTTAGGATGATGAGGCAAACGTAATGCATATTCATCTTTATTAACTTGACGTCCACGTCCAATAGCAATGGCGTCAGCTGGAACATCTTTTGTAATCGTTGAACCAGCTCCAACTAGTGAATTATCACCAAGTTCCACTGGAGCAATGATAGTTGAGTTTGATCCAACAAAGACATTATTGCCAATGACCGTCTTGTACTTATTCTTCCCGTCGTAGTTAACTGTAATCGTACCTGCACCAAAGTTAACATGGCTACCCACTTCACAGTTTCCGATATAGGTCAAATGACCTGCCTTGGTATTTTCACCGATTGAAGATCCTTTTACTTCAACAAAGTTTCCAATGTGAACTTGGGAAGCTAGACTTGAGCCTGGACGAATATGAGCATACGGACCGACTGTCACACCATCTGCAACTGTACTTTCCTCAATCATGGAATTCGTAATCACAGCTCCAGCTCCGATAGCGCTATCCACGATATAAGTTCCATTTGTTAAAACAGTTTCCGCCCCAATCTTCGTTTGACCTTTCAAGGTAACGTTGGCTTCGATTTGGACTTTAGGAGCAATCTCGACATCAACATCGATGTAAGTTGCTTCTGGATTGACAAAACTAACACCATTAACCATATGTTTTTGATTGATACGGCGACGCATCACTGCTTCCGCAGTGGCAAGAGCCACACGGTCGTTTACCCCAAGACTTTCATCAAAATCCTTGAGAGTATAGGCGCCAACCTTCTCACCTGCATTACGGAAAATACCAATCACATCAGTAATATAATACTCACCTTGGGCATTGTTGGTGTTGATGTTTTTAAGAGCCTCAAAAAGACGTTCATTGTCAAATACATAAGTTCCTGTATTGATTTCCTTAATTTGCTTTTCAAAGTCTGTAGCATCTTTCTGCTCAACAATACGAAGAACTTCAGCGTTATCGTTACGGACGATACGACCATACCCAAAAGGATCCGCTGCTTCAGCCGTTAAAATAGTCGCCACATTTTTGTGATTAATATGGAAATCCAAGAGGTTTTTCAAGCTTTCACCTGTAATCAGAGGAGTATCCCCAGCGATAACCAAGGTGTGGCCAGAGCGGTTTTGGAGAATGGGCTCTGCCATCATGACAGCATGCCCAGTTCCTAGTTGTTCCGATTGGGTGACAAAGTCTGTCTGTCCAGCCAAGACTTGCTCAACTAGCTCCGCCTTGTGTCCCACAACAGTGACTGTTTTTTCAGGTTGAATAGCACCAACACTACGAAAAACATGCTCCAACATCGAAATTCCTGCTACCTTATGAAGTACCTTTGGAAGATCTGATTTCATGCGAGTACCTTTACCCGCTGCTAAGATAATGGCATAATTTGACATACTATTCTCTTTTCTGTAAAAATTCCCTTATATTATACCATAATTTACTTCCTTAGGAGTAAACAAACAGAGAAATAGGGGAAAACATGCTAGTTCATTCATCTTTTCAACGTTTTCTTTGATTTTTTTATCTATTTACGTTAAACTAATTAGATATGAGAAAAGAGATTCATCCAGCTATTATTTTTAGTCTATTCACCATTGTTATAGCTATTTTAATCTTTAATAAACCAGCTTATGAAGACCATTCGGTCAAGTCAAAAGGCAACACTGTCCAAGTTGAAAACCAGGCCTTGCATAATCTTGATAAACCCATTATTGACATTTCTGGTTGGCAAAGACCGGAGGAGATAAACTACGATATTTTATCTCAAAATATTTCTGGAGCTATTGTTCGCGTGCACAGTGGTACTCAACACACGGAAGCAAATGATGCAGCCTTTATCAATGGGGTTGATAAATCCTATAAAAATCACATTTCAGAATTTCAAAAGCGCAATGTCCCCGTAGCCGTTTATGCTTATCTAGCTGGTACGAACAAAGAAGAAATGGAAAAAGCGGCTGAAGTCTTCTACAACGCTGCTTCTCCATACAATCCTAGTTATTACTGGCTTGACGTTGAGAAAAAAACAATGGCCGACATGAATGACGGAGTCGAAGCTTTTCGGGCTAAACTTGAATCGCTGGGCGCTAAAAATATCGGGATTTACATTGGTGTCTATTTCATGCAAGAACATAGCATCAATACAGAAAAGTTCACTGCTATTTGGATCCCTTCCTATGGAACGGACTCTGGTTATTTTGAAACGAAGCCAAATACTGATCTGGACTACGATCTCCACCAGTACACATCTAAAGGAAGAATTGCAGGGTTTGAACATCATTTGGACATCAATTTGATTTCTACTGCTAAAGAGAAGGAAGAAACCTTCCGAAAATTATTTTTGAGACCATAAGACAAGTGAAAATAACAAACTTTTTCACTTTTTTTTCATTTTTTTGCCGTCTGTGTTATAATTGATAAGACAGAGAAAGAAATTTATGAAATTGAGGAGTCTAATATGTTTTCATGGATTGCAAGAGTTATTAAAGGAATCGTCATCGCCTTAGGATTTATCCTACCTGGAATTTCTGGTGGTGTTCTGGCAGCGATTTTGGGGATCTACGAGCGAATGATTGGCTTTCTTGCTCATCCCTTTAAAGATTTTAAAGAGAATGTCCTATACTTTATCCCAGTAGCCATCGGGATGTTGCTAGGTATTGGTTTATTTTCTTATCCGATTGAGTATTTGCTAGAAAATTACCAAGTCTATGTTTTGTGGAGTTTTGCTGGAGCTATCATCGGTACAGTTCCTAGCCTCCTTAGAGAATCTACTCGAGAATCTGATCGTGACAAGGTTGACCTAGCCTGGTTCTGGACTACCTTTATCCTTTCAGGTCTAGGGCTCTACGCTCTCAATTTTGTCGTAGGATCACTCAGCGCAAGTTTTACAAACTTTATCTTAGCGGGTGCTCTTTTAGCTCTGGGTGTCTTGGTACCTGGTTTAAGTCCGTCAAATCTCCTCTTGATTTTGGGACTGTACGCTCCTATGCTGACTGGTTTTAAAACCTTTGATTTATTTGGTACCTTCCTTCCTATCGGAATTGGTGCAGGTGCAACTCTTATTATCTTTTCAAAATTAATGGACCATGCCTTGAACAACTACCACTCCCGTGTTTATCACTTTATTATTGGGATTGTGCTATCAAGCACCCTCTTGATTTTGATTCCAAATGCTGGAAGTGCTGAAAGTATCCAATACACTGGACTTTCCATCGTGAGCTATGTTCTCATCGCCTTCTTCTTTGCACTTGGTATTTGGCTTGGTATCTGGATGAGTCAATTGGAGGATAAGTATAAATAATGGCAAAAAAAGTAAAAATTAAAAAAACTCTTGTCGAGCAAATCTTAACCAAAGCAGGAATTGAGCATACAGGGATTCAAATCAATGCGCTTGAGGGTGAACTTCCTTCGGAATATGATCGAACACATATCTTTAAAACCTTGGCTCTGCTGGGGGACAAGACAGGCCCAATTATCGGAATCGTCCCCATAACAGAACACCTCGCTGAAAAAAAATTAGCAAAGGTTTCTGGTAATAAAAAAGTGAGTATGATTCCACAAAAAGACCTAGAAAAAACGACAGGCTACATTCATGGAGCTAATAACCCCGTCGGCATTCGCCAAAAACACAACTATCCTATTTTTATTGATAAAACAGCTTTAGATTTAGACAAAATGATCGTCTCTGCTGGGGAAGTCGGGCATAGTATCATTATTGCTCCACAAGATTTGGCTAGCTTTGTGAAAGCAGATTTTGCAGATATCTTGGAGGAAAACAACTGATGAAACTCTATTTTGTGCGTCATGGCCGAACTATCTGGAATCTTGAAGGACGTTTCCAAGGTGCCGGAGGGGACTCACCTCTTCTTCCTGAGTCTATTGATACCTTAAAGGCGCTCGGTCAATATCTCAGCAATATTCCTTTCGATGAGATTTATTCAAGTGATTTACCAAGAGCGGTCAAATCTGCTGAAATTATCCAAAGTCAACTCCAGACGCAATGTCCTTTAGAGACTATTCCTGACCTACGTGAATGGCATCTCGGAAAACTAGAGGGATTAAAAATTGCAACATTAGAGGCCATCTACCCACAACAAATCAAGGCTTTTCGTACAAACTTAGCTAAGTTTGATACAAGAATGTTTGAAGCGGAATCCCTCTACAGTACAACTCAACGTACCATTCAATTTATCAAATCTCTGAAGAGGAGTCAGGCTGAGAGAGTTCTAATTGTTGGCCATGGAGCTAATCTTACTGCCAGTCTTCGTACTCTTCTAGGCTATAAAGAACCTCTTCTTCGTAAAGATGGCGGTCTAGCAAATGCTAGTCTAACAGTTTTAGAAACCCATGATTTTGAAACATTCACTCTTGATACTTGGAATGATACCTCTTATCAATAAAGAACTTGATCTTAATGGTCAAGTTCTTTTTAGTTTTTATAGAATATCCGTGAATTTCTTGACTATTTATGATAAAATGGGAGTATCGTGAAAAATTGATTTATTATTTCAAAATTTGATTAAAAATTAGGAGGAACCCATGTCTACAGAACATATGGAAGAACTAAATGACCAGCAGATCGTTCGCCGTGAAAAAATGGCTGCGCTCCGTGAACAAGGAATTGATCCTTTCGGTAAACGTTTTGAACGTACTGCTAACTCTCAAGAACTAAAAGACAAATTTGCAGAACTCGATAAAGAACAATTACATGAATTAAACGAAACTGCTACTATCGCTGGACGTTTAGTTAGTAAACGTGGTAAAGGAAAAGTCGGCTTTGCTCATTTACAAGACCGTGATGGCCAAATTCAAATCTATGTTCGTAAAGATGCTGTGGGTGAAGAAAACTACGAAATCTTTAAGAAGGCTGACCTTGGAGACTTCCTCGGCGTCGAAGGTGAAGTCATGCGTACGGATATGGGAGAACTTTCTATAAAGGCCACTCATATCACCCACTTATCTAAAGCCCTTCGTCCTCTTCCAGAGAAATTCCATGGTTTGACTGACGTTGAGACTATCTACCGTAAACGTTACCTTGATTTAATTTCAAATCGCGAAAGTTTTGAACGCTTTGTCACTCGTTCAAAAATCATCTCTGAAATTCGTCGTTATCTAGATGGACATGATTTTCTTGAAGTGGAAACACCTGTACTTCACAACGAGGCCGGTGGTGCTGCTGCCAAACCATTTATTACACACCACAATGCTCAAAATATTGATATGGTGCTTCGGATAGCTCTAGAACTTCATCTCAAACGTCTAATTGTCGGTGGTATGGAACGCGTCTATGAGATTGGCCGTATCTTCCGTAACGAAGGAATGGATGCAACTCATAATCCTGAATTTACTATGATTGAGGTTTACCAAGCCTATGCCGATTTCCATAATATTATGGATTTGACAGAAGGCATTATCCAGCATGCTACAAAGGCTGTCAAAGGAGATGGTCCAGTAAACTATCAAGGCACTGAAATCAAGATTAATGAACCATTTAAACGTGTTCACATGGTGGATGCTATCAAGGAAATTACTGGTGTTGACTTCTGGCAAGATTTAACTTTCGAAGAAGCCGTAGCTCTTGCCAATGAAAAACATGTACCTGTTGAAAAGCATTACACTGAAGTTGGTCACATCATCAATGCCTTCTTTGAAGAATTTGTCGAAGAAACCTTGATCCAACCAACCTTCGTTTATGGACATCCAGTAGCTGTCTCTCCACTTGCTAAGAAAAACCCTGAAGACGAACGCTTTACTGACCGTTTCGAGCTCTTCATTATGACCAAAGAATACGGAAATGCCTATTCTGAGTTGAATGATCCAATCGATCAACTTAGCCGTTTCGAAGCTCAAGCCAAAGCTAAAGAACTTGGGGACGATGAAGCAACAGGTATCGATTACGACTACATCGAGGCTCTTGAATACGGTATGCCACCAACAGGTGGTTTGGGTATCGGTATCGACCGTCTCTGCATGCTCCTCACTGATACAACTACTATCCGTGACGTATTGCTCTTCCCAACAATGAAATAAACTCTTATCCTCTGGTACTTGCCAGAGGATTTTTTGATGCAAAAAGAGATTGAGTTTCTCCTCAATCTCTTTTCTTATTCTTGATTTTTAACTTGACTGGTGGCTACATCTTCCCCAAACCATTTTTGGCTGATTTCCTGGAATTTTCCTTCTTGGTATAGTAAGATAAAGGCTTGGTTCAAAGCGGCTAACAAAGTTTTATCAGCAGGTCTAACACCCACTGCAAAAGCTTCACTTTCAAATCCAGCTGAAAAGACATTGTAGTCATTTAATATTCCTTCAGACTGGAGATAATAATTGGCATATACCCGGTCAATCAACAAGGCATCAATCCGATCGTTTTTCAAATCAATTAAGGCTTCATTGAAACTTTGGTATTGATTGGCCTTCTGGTCTTTTACTCGATTCTTGAGTAGTTCGGGTTGTCCTTCAAAATTCAAATAGCCAGAAGATCCAGCCTGGGCCCCTAAAACTTTGTCAGTCATATCCTGAACTGAGTGAATATTTTGAGACTTTTTAGAGACCAAAACTTGTTGATTTTCCATGTAAGGAATGGTAAAAGCAACCTTCTCTTTCCGTTCATCTGTAGCTGTATAGCCATTCCAGATGGCATCAATGGTACCATTTTGTAGTTCGGTTTCTTTCATATCCCAGTCGATGGGTTGAAATTTAATCTGAATTCCTAGCTTTTCAGAAACAGCTTGGGCTAGATCAATATCAAAACCTGCATACTGGCCATTCTTTTCCTCAAATCCCATGGGAACAAAGGTATTGTCAAAGCCAATAGTAATGCTTCCCTGCTTTTGATATTTGGCCCAATTATCCTGATTTGGATCACTTGCCTTCTGAGTACAAGCCGTCAGGAAGAAGCTAAAGAACAGAGCAAGTACAAGGGCAATTTTCTTTCTCTTCATAGGCACCTCCTAGTCCTACTTTGGATCAACCTTAAGGATCTGATCAGCAATATTTTCTGCAAACTGAAGGTCGTGCGTCACAACAATCTGGGCCATCCCACGCTCTTTATTTTGAAGGATAAGTTTTTCTACTTCTAATCGCAATTCTGGGTCTAAGGCCGATGTAGGTTCATCATATCCAATAATTTCTGGGTTTATCATCATGGCGCGTGCTAAGGCCACCCGTTGTTTTTGCCCACCAGATAATGAGAAAGGAAAGGCATCTGCATGCCCAGCTAACCCAAGTTGTTCTAACAAACCACGCGCCTTCTTCTCAGCAACTTCCTTCTCCATGCTCATGGTTTTTATGGGAGACAGAGTTAAGTTATCTAGAACTGACAAATGCGGAAAGAGTTGAAAATCTTGGAAAACAAATCCCAGAAGATTGCGCTTTTCTAGTTCGTCTATAGCTAACGATTCGCCGTTATAGTAGATTTCTCCAGAATCGATGGTTTCCAGTCCAGCTAGCATACGTAACAAGGTGGTCTTGCCTCCTCCTGAAGGACCTACGATTGCGAGGATTTGCTTTTCAGGAATTGATAGGCTGAAATTGGTTAAGATTTGTTTGCCACCAAAGGATTTATTGATATTTCGTAATTCTAACATAGCAATCCTCCTATCTGTAATAACTGTACTTCTTCTCAAGTTTTTTCGCTACAATGGTTACAAGACCAATCATGATTAAATAAATAGCTCCAGCTAAAAACATAGGAACAAGACTGGCATCTCGATTGGCTGCAGTCCTACTAGCCAAAATCAAATCTGAAATCCCCAAAGCATAGACCAAAGAAGTATCCTTGACCAAACTCATAATTTCATTAAAGACACTCGGTAAGACAATCTTTGTAACCTGAGGAAGGATGATATAGCGAACTGTATCAAAGGAGCCAAATTTTAACACTTTTGCGGCTTCATACTGCCCTTTGGGAATGGTTTCAATCCCACCACGAAAGATTTCTGCAAAGTAGGCTGCATAGTTCAATACAAAAGCGATCACAGCAGCAGGCAAACGATCTAAACGTATCCCAATGCTAGGAAGAACATAGTAAATAAAGATTAATTGCAAGAGCAAAGGAGTCCCTCGCATTACCCAAATATAAAGGTCAATGAGATAATGGAGGGGTTTCCAACGGACTTGCAAAGCAAAGGCAACGACAATACCTAAGGGAATTGAAAAAATTAAAACCAGAGCAAAGACCTGAAGTGTCATACTTGCACCGTTTAGCAAACTTGGTAATATCTCAAACATATAAGACATACTGCACCTCCTAAAAATAATTGTTCCTATTATAGCATAAATAAACAATTTAGCAAGAGTAATTGTAAAAAAATTCTATTTCTTCCAAAAAAACGTATCTGCCAAATTGACGGATACGTTTTTAGAGAGATAACTTTTAAAGTGTTTCTAAGAGTTCTTGCATCTGAACATCATCTGGAACGATTTTTAAATAAGCTTCAGCTTGTACTTTAGCTTCTTCAAAATCCCCCAATTCACGCAAAAGATAAGTATACTGTTCCAGAAACTCGGGATTATCCTTGAGATCAGGCGATAGTTCCTGATAGAGCTCATAGGCCTTATCTAAATCCTCGATTTCCTGGTAAGAGCGTGCAATCATCCACTTGGTCAAGAGGTTTTCAGGTTCTTGACTTTTGAGAGCGATGATATCTTCATACCGCTCTTGTTCCATATAAATAGTTGCAAGGCGAAGGAAAATTTCTTCTGTATCCTCTGCATCTTCTTTAGCAGTAAGGAGAAACTGCTCCGCGGCACTAGGATCGTGTAATTCATACGAGAACTGGGAAGCTGCTAGTAGGAGCCGAGTTTCAAATGGATTTTTCTCCAGTCCTTTTTTAACGATACGAAGGGCCTCTTCCACCTGATGTTCCTTATGCAAGGCTTGACTATAACCATACTCATATCCTTCAAAATCTGGTGAAATGGTATCAATCTGCTTAAAGTAAAGAACAGATTTTTGATACTCTTCTTGATCAAAGTAAAGACTAGCCAGTTCAAAGGCAGTTTGGTCATCGTATTCTAGTTCTAAGGCTTTTTCTAAGAATTCAGTTGCAGCTTCAAACTTGCCTAACTGGGCATAAGCGTAACCAATTCGTTGATAGGTTGAGACGCCCGTTTGCTCATAGAGGGAGCAGTTGTCTAATTGAGCATAGCCCTGAATGGCTTCCTGGTAATTTCCTAACTCGCTATCCAACTCAGCCAAACCAAAAACTAATAAGGCATCATCTGAGTAATTTAAGGCTTCCAGTAACTTTTCGCGTGCTACATCTGTCAATCCTTCCAACTGATAGAGGTCTGCCTTCAAGGCCAAGGCCGATACATACCAGTCACTTTCAGGTGTGATTTCCTCAAGGTAAGCAAAGGCTTCTTCAACATTGCCATCCTCGCTAGCAATACTTGCTAAATTCAGATTCACTTCTGGAAATTCTGTAACGATATTTTGGTAAATTTCTTTTGCTTGAGGATAAAAGCCAATTCCCTCTAGATAGCTTGCTAGTTCGTAAAGAACTTCACTTGAATCTGTTTCGAGGGCTTTGTGAAAATACTGATCCGCTTTGGTTAAATCCTGGTCATCCAAAGCTTGGAGCATGCGTTGACTATTGTTCACTCTTGATTTCCTCCCCTTCTTCTTCATATAGACCGCTGACTTCTTTATACCAGTTAAAGATAGCTGAGATAACAACCTTGGCAGAGGCATAGACAGGAATTCCCAGCAAAACTCCCCAAATACCAAACATAGACCCTGAAGTTAGGAGAACAAAGAGGACATTGATTGGATGGATGTTTAGCTGACTACCTAAAATAAGCGGAGAAACGAAGCGACCTTCAATCGTTTGTTCAACAATAAAGACAATAATCACTTTCAAAAGCATAACAGGCCCCGCTATTAAGCCCAAAACTAAAGCAGGCAACATCGCTAGAAAACTACCCAGATAAGGTACTAGATTGAGGATACCAGCAGTGATCCCTAGAGTCACAGCATACCTGAGACCAATAATCTTAAAGAAGATAATAAACATAATCGCCACGATAATAGCAACTGTAACCTGCCCTCTAACGTAGTTTGATAACTGTTTATTAACATCTGACAAAACCTGTCCTACTGGTTCCTTTAACTTCGTGGGAATAAACTTGGTCAAATAATCCCGCAAACCTTTTCCATCTCTCAAAAGATAAAAGAGCATGAATGGTACGATAATAATCGCTACAATGACCTGGGAAACACTACTGATAAAGGCGCTGACCCAGTTAACGGCTTGAGAAGAGATTTTGCTGGCCCACAGGGTAGCTTCACTAGAAACATTGGCAAGAACCTGCTCCAACTGTGGTCTAAAATCATCTGGCAAGCGTTTGGTTACAAGATCATTGATCACCTTATCAGCATCTTCCAGGTATGTCGGCACATTCTTCGCAAAATTTAAGACTTGGCGTTGCAGATTAGGTATTGCGACTGCCAGACCCCAAATGATAAAAAGTCCAATAATGACAAAAACAATACTGATGGCAAGAACACGATTGATCTTGTGCTTCTCCATCCAGTCAACAATCGGATTAAGTAGGTAATAAAGTAAACCAGATAAAATAACTGGCAACATGACAACCCCAAGAAAATCCAAAACTGGTAAAAAGATAAAACTAATCTTACTTAGAATAAAAATGTTTAGCCCCAGTAACAAGGTTACTAAAAATACAGTGATGGCTTTATTATCTAAAAACCACTTAAAAAACCAAGATAGGCTAAAATGTTTCTCTTTATGTTCCATAAATACATCCTTTCTGTCGTTCTCTCATTATACCATTTTTAAACTAAAATAACTCTTTTTTAAAGTGCTTACATGAATGAATCTAGTGCTTCATGACTGCCATTTTGTGGTATAATGAACTTATCATTATTAAGAGGTATGGACATGAAAGAAACTGTTTATTTTGGAACTTACACTCGTCGCTTATCTAAAGGGATTTACAAAGCTGATTTTAATACAGAAACAGGCCAGCTTGAAAATCTTGAACTCTTTGCTGCTGAACCAAGTCCGACCTACCTTGCCTTTGACCAACAGCAACACTTATACACCGTAGGGAGCCAGGATGGCTTGGGTGGAATCGCTGCTTACAAGACCGACGGCACTTTGTTAAATCATGTGGTGGAAGAAGGCGCTCCTCATTGTTATGTGGCAGTAGATGAAAAACGTGGTCTCGTTTATGGGGCCAACTATCATAAAGGTCAAGTTCTAGTTTATAAACGTCAATCGGATGGTAGCCTCATCCAAACAGATCTAGATCAGCATAGCGGACAAGGTCCTCATGAAAACCAATCTTCCCCACATGTACACTTCACGGATCTAACACCTGACCAGTATCTCGTCACATGTGATCTAGGAACGGATGAAGTAACGACCTACGATGTTAACCCAGAAGGAAAACTAAGTAAACTCTACACTTATCACAGCCAAGCTGGAGCAGGTGCTCGCCACATCGTGTTCCATCATCATTATAAGATTGCCTACCTCATCTGTGAACTCAACAGTACCATTGAAGTCTTGATTTACGATGGTGTTGGTGAATTTGAACGCATGCAAGTCATTTCGACTTTGCCAGATGGATATGAGGGATTTAATGCTACTGCTGCCATTCGTCTTTCAAAAGATGGCAAATACCTCTATGCATCCAACCGAGGTCATGATTCCATTGCTGTATTTAGCATCCTGGCTGATGGTAGTTTGGAATTATTAGAGATTGTTCCAAGTCATGGTAAAACACCACGTGATTTCGACCTAACTCCTGACCAAGAATTTCTAATTGCAGTTCACCAAGATTCAGATAATGCAACCGTCTTTAAACGTAATCCTAAAACTGGTCGATTAGCTGAGCTTTCTAACGATTTCCGAGTTCCCGAAGCCGTTTGCATCACATTTAAACATTAATGTAAAATAAAAATGAACTTGCTTAAGCAAGTTCATTTTTATTTTATAATTTATTTCCGACATTGATACGGTTAATGGCACGTTGCAAAGCAACCTTAGCTCGCCGTTCTTGGTCAATCAAGTGTTTATCTTGTGCTTCTTCAATCTCACGTTCAGCACGAAGTTTAGCACGTTGGGCACGGCTAATATCGATATCACGAGCACGTTCTGCTGAGTCTGCTACAATAGTAATGATGTCATTAGCAATCTCGATAATTCCTCCGTTCACTGCAATCCAGTTCACATGAGTATCGTCATCGATTCGTTTTACCTTTACTTCATCAACCGCTAAAACCGCAATCATATTTTCATGTCGTGGCAAGATCCCCATCTCACCATCCAGAGTTCGTACCGATACAAAGCTGGCATGGTGATCATAGACGAGGCCATCTGGTGTCACGATCTGGACAGTTAAATGAGCCATAGATCACCTCTTAAAATCCCATTTTCTCAGCCTTAGCAATGACGTCTTCGATTGAACCGACACCACGGAAGGCATCTTCCGGTAGATGGTCATGTTTTCCTTCAAGGATTTCCTTAAAGCCGCGAACTGTTTCCGCTACTGGTACATAAGAACCAGGTTGACCAGTAAATTGTTCGGCAACGTTGAAGTTTTGAGACAAGAAGAACTGGATACGACGGGCACGGGCAACCAAGGTCTTTTCTTCATCAGAGAGTTCATCCATACCAAGGATAGCAATGATATCTTGCAATTCATGGTAACGCTGAAGAACTCGTTTCACCTCAGCAGCAACTGCATAATGCTCTTCTCCGACAATCTCAGGTGCCAAGGCACGAGAGCTTGAAGCCAGTGGGTCAACGGCTGGATAGATACCCAATTGTACCAACTTACGTTCCAAGTTTGTTGTTGAATCCAAGTGAGCGAAGGCTGTTGCTGGCGCTGGGTCAGTGTAGTCATCTGCTGGCACATAGATAGCCTGGATAGAGGTTACAGAACCCTTCTTGGTTGATGTGATACGCTCTTGCAATTGACCCATTTCCGTAGCAAGTGTTGGTTGGTAACCAACGGCTGAAGGCATACGACCCAAAAGGGCAGATACTTCTGAACCAGCTTGAGTGAAACGGAAGATATTATCGATAAAGAGAAGCACATCTTGGCCTTCTACATCACGGAAGTATTCAGCAATTGTCAAACCAGTAAGGGCAACACGCATACGTGCTCCAGGTGGTTCATTCATCTGACCAAATACCATGGCTGTTTTCTCGATAACACCTGATTCTTTCATTTCCCAGTAAAGGTCGTTCCCTTCACGAGTACGTTCCCCAACACCAGTAAATACTGAAATACCACCGTGTTCTTGGGCAATATTGTGAATCAATTCTTGGATCAAGACAGTTTTACCAACTCCGGCACCACCGAAAAGTCCAACTTTACCACCTTTTAGGTAAGGGGCAAGAAGGTCGATAACCTTGATCCCTGTTTCCAAGATTTCAGATGAGGTAGACAATTCATCAAAAGTTGGAGCTTTCTTATGAATTGGCTGACGCTCAGCGTCTTCAGCGAAAGGAGCATCCAAGTCAATCGTATCCCCCAAAACGTTAAAGACACGTCCCAAAGTTTCTTTACCTACTGGCACAGAGATTGGACGGCCCGTGTCCAAAACTTCCATTCCACGAGTCAAACCATCTGTTGATTCCATGGCGATAGTACGAACCATACCATCACCCAACTCCAAGGCTACTTCAAGGACGATTTTTGTTTTTCTTTCGTCATTTTTGTAGACGACAAGTGCATTATTAATCTCAGGAAGTGTTTCACCTGCTGCGAACAAGACGTCGACAACGGGTCCAATAACCTGAGCAATTTTACCTGAACTCATCTCCTTCTCCTATTCTATATAAGATACTGTCGGTTCCTAGTTCACCTAGGTCCTAAGTTCATTTTGATACGAGGGAGGCAAAGCCTTATTCTAAGGCACTAGCCCCCGCTACAATTTCTGTAATTTCTTGTGTAATCGCCGCCTGTCTGGCACGGTTATACTGGATTGTCAAATCATTGATGACTTTCTTGGCATTATCAGTTGCCGTTTGCATGGCTGTCATACCTGCAGCATTCTCAGCTGTCTTGGCATCGATAATAGCCCCGTAAATCATACTTTCTGCAAACTGAGGTAACAACTGCTCTAGAATCTCATCACGACTCGTTTCCAACTCAAATGTCAAGCTATACTCTTCATCCGCTTCATTTGGATCTAAGTCAACAATCGGCAACATTTGTTCCACACGCATTTGACTTGTGAGAGTATTGACATGATGATTGTAGCAGACGTATAATTCATCAAAAAGTTCGTTTTGGTACATCTCAATCGTTTTTGAAATAATTTTACGAACTTCATCAAAACTAGGTTGATCTGCCAAGCCACGTAGTTCATAGATTGGCTGAATACCACGAGCCTTAAAGAAATCAGCTCCCATCCCACCGATACAGATTATCTCAAAACCTTTACCATCTGGATGGTATTCTTCTTTCAACTCCATAACGGCTTTAAGGATGGAAGCATTATAACCTCCAACCAAGCCACGGTCTGAAGTGATAACGATATAGCCTGTTTTCTTAACTGGACGACTAATGAGCATCGGATTGGTAGAACCACCAGATCCGTTACCATGCAGAATATCCGTCAAAAGCTTACGAACTTTCTGAGCGTAAACTTGGAAGTTGTGCGCTGCTTCTTCAGAGCGACCTAGTTTAGCAGCTGATACCATTTGCATGGCATTAGTGATTTGACTAGTATTTTTTGTTGAGGCGATTTTTGTTTTAATATCATTTAGAGATACTGCCATCTGACACCTCTATTCTTATTGGAAGCTGGATTGTTTGAGAAACTCTGTAATCGCAGCATCCAAGACTGCCTCTTCTGGCAAGTCTTTTGTTTCACGAATAGTTTCCAAAATCTCTGGATGTTGTGCATCAAAGAAATCATGAAACTCTTCCTCAAAACGAACAATGTCATCTACAGGAATCGTATCCAAGAAACCATGTGTCAAAGCATAGAGAATGGTTACTTGTTTCTCAACAGGCAATGGTTTGTGAACTGGTTGTTTCAGAACTTCAACGGTACGACGTCCACGATTTAACTTAGCTTGAGTAGCCGCATCCAGATCAGAACCAAACTTAGTGAAGGCTTCCAACTCACGATATGAAGCAAGGTCAATACGAAGTGTACCAGCAACCTTCTTCATAGCTTTAATTTGTGCAGAACCACCTACACGAGATACAGATGAACCCGCATCGATGGCTGGACGAATACCTGCATTGAAGAGACCATCGCCAAGGAAGATTTGACCATCTGTAATTGAAATCACGTTGGTTGCGATATAAGCAGAAATATCTCCTGCTTGTGTCTCGATAAATGGTAGAGCTGTGATTGAACCACCACCAAGTTCATCAGAAACCTTAGCTGAACGCTCAAGCAAACGGCTGTGAAGGTAGAAAACATCCCCAGGGAAGGCTTCACGACCTGGTGGACGACGAAGCAAGAGGGAAAGCTCACGATAAGCGACCGCTTGTTTTGAAAGATCATCATAAACGATCAAAACATGCTTCCCTTGGTACATAAACTCTTCTGCCATAGCAACCCCAGCATAAGGAGCTAGGAAGAGCAATGGAGAAGGTTGTGAAGCAGAAGCTGTCACAACGATTGTGTAGTCCAAGGCACCGTACTGACGAAGTGTTTCAACTTGCGTACGAACAGTTGACTCTTTTTGCCCAATCGCTACATAGATACAGATCATATCTTGACCTTTTTGGTTCAAAATAGCATCAATAGCGATGGTTGTTTTCCCTGTCTGACGGTCACCGATAATCAGCTCACGTTGACCACGACCAATCGGAACAAGGGCATCAATAGCTTTCAAACCTGTTTGCAATGGTTCTGATACAGACTTACGTTGCATAACGCCAGGAGCCGGCGCCTCTACTGGACGAGACTTGTCAGTATGGATTTTTCCAAGACCGTCAACTGGACGACCAAGCGGGTCGACAACACGTCCAATAAGGCCCTCACCAACAGGAACTTCCATGATTTTACCTGTACGACGAATGGTATCGCCTTCACGGATATCTGTAAAGTCACCTAAGATGATAATCCCAACGTCTGTAGACTCCAAGTTTTGTGCCATCCCATAAGAGCCATTTTCAAAAATCAACAGCTCTCCACTCATGGCATTTTCAAGGCCGTGAGCACGCGCAATTCCGTCCCCGATATAGGTTACAACACCTGTTTCCGATACATCAAAATTGGGTTTGAAATTTTCAATTTGTTGCTTAATTAAAGCGCTGATTTCTTGTGCGTTAATTGCCAAAAGAACACCACTTTCTATTTCAAATTTTCTTTAACAACTCGAAGTTGTTGTTTAATACTCACATCAATTGTCTTGTGATTAGCAAAAATGACAAAACCACCAATGAGTCCTTCATCAATTTGTTCTTTGACGCTCCGCACTTTCAGAGACATTTTTTTCTCTATCAATGGGAGCAGACGTTCCTTCTGTTCATCTGTTAAAGGATGGGCTGAAGAAATCGTGACTACAAAACGATTGGTCTCTTTTTCAAGGCGATTCAAACAATCAACAATGATATCATAAAAAAGATTTGCTCTGTGATTGTAAATCAGAACCTGAATAAAGTTTTGCATTAAAGGTGACACAGAGTCTTGAAAGAAACGAACTGTTTTTTCCTTATCTGACTCATCAACTGCTACCTGAGCTAAAAAAGAAGGTAAGCCCGTTTCTTCTGCGACTTGCTTGATTTGATCCAAGTCTGAAAAAATCCGGTCCTCTTCTCCTTTTTCAATCACTAATTGGACAAAAGGCATGCTGTATTTTTCAATTACCTTTGCTGTTTTCTTGTCCATTAGGCCTCTCCTAGCTGATCGATATACTGATCAATGAGTTCCTTATGGGCATGACTGTCAAGGTTTTGTGAGATGATTTTCCCAGCTAGACTAACTGTCAAATCTGCCACCTCGCCCTTAACACTTTGTAAAGCCTCAGCTTTGTTTTGCGCAATTTCTTGGTTAGCTTTTTCTTTCAAGCGACCAGCTTCTAGCTTAGCTTCAGCCAAAATATCTGATTTACTCTTTTCAGCTGTCTCTTTAGCATTTTCAATGATAGTTTTAGCTTCACTACGACTACCTGCTAATTCATCTTCGCGCTTTTGAGCAAGAGTCTCTGCTTTTTGACGAGCTTGTTCAGCGCCATCAATATCAGCAGCAATCTTTTCAGCTCGTTCTTCAAAGATACTTGTCAAGTTTGACCACGCGTATTTTTTGACTAAGACGACCAAAAGGATAAAAGAGCCAGCAATTAAAATAAAGTTACCAATCAATTCACCTACTGTTACGTGCATCATTTACTCCTTTCTACTCTTCATCATTAATTTTATTTCCTAGATACATTGAAGACAAGACTGTGAATACATAAGCCTGAACACAGGAAATAAACACAGAGAATGCCGTCCAGACAAGATTGGTAACAAATGCCACTGGATACCAATAAAGAGCCTGATGAGAAAGAGTAATAAGCAAGCTTGCCATCACTTCTCCGGCAAAGATATTCCCGAACACCCGCAAAGCAAGTGATAGGAAATTCGTGACTTCTTCAAGGAGATTCATCGGTGTCATAAAACCTGGGGTTACAAAACCTTTTAGATATTTTTTAATACCACGACGACGAATTCCTTCTATATGGGTCATCAGGATAATTCCAAACGACAAAGCCAAGTCAAACTGGAGATTTGCAGTTGGCGATGTCCAAAGGTTTGTCCCATCTGTAGTTTGAAGTTTTGCCATCAAACCAAGATTGTTTGCGATAACCATAAAAAGAAATAAACACAAGTAAAAGAGTGAGTAATCTTTCATGTACCGAGAACCTACGTTGGGTTCTGTAAATCCGACTACAAAGTCATAGAGATACTCTAGTACATTTTGCTTTCCTTTGGGTTTCACAGTCATATTACGACTTGCCCAATAGATAAAGCCAAAAATCAGTGCCACAGACAACAAAGTCAATGCTGTCAAGGTTAAATCAAAGGTAACAGGACCAATATTGATGGTTGGATTGATACTTTCTTCCATCTAGAATCCTCCCTTTTCCATTTTATACTTCTCTTTATTTGATGATAAATGAAAATACGAGAGTTACAAAGAATGTTCCTTCGATAAAGGCAATCCCCATGATCATCAAACTACGCAATTGTGGGATGATGTCTGGTTGGCGTGCTGCAGACTTGAACAAACCGTTCATCAAAAATCCTTCTGCAAGAGATACACCCATACAGGCAAGACATAGACCGAAAAATGTTAAATTCATGATGAATTCTCCTTTTATTTAAAATTTACTTACTTAGTTTAGTCCTAAAATTTGTTTTTGTCAACTTTTTACTTACGTTGGAAGCGTTTCAGATGATTTATTTTTATTTTTGCTATTTTTATACCACTGTATAGATAAGTTTCTCATTTTATGATGAAATGTGTTTCCACTTTCTCTATATTTTCCGAAATAAATTGAAAAATCCAAGTTTAGAACTTGGATAGATTCATTTTATTTGAAATAGTAAGAATAGTGTTGTTTACACCCTGAATTGAATGGAGATTTGCAATAAGGGCAGGCTATCCGCTTTTGATATTCTTGAAATGTTATTGTCCTCTTACAAACCCCACATAAAATCGGTCGATCCTCGGTAAGCGTCAAGGGGTAGGGTGAAAACAAATGCGTTTCTATAGCATTGTGGCACTGATAGCAAGCATAGTATTTTTTACACTCATAGCACTGGAGGGAAATAATATCCTTTTCACCATGATAGTGAACACATCTGCTTTCATTATCTACCAACAATCCTTGCACTTGAATCATTCACTTTTCCTTATCTAGGCACGAACTGTGACACTTGTCCCGTCTTCCTTATAGAGATTGATAAGACCTTCTTTGAGAGCTCGAACCATATCCCCAGCTTGCACAGGTTGAGGAACCTTAATGGTCAAGAGTTCCATTGGATTTGGAGCACGGTCGATTTTATTGCCTTTAGAATCGTGAAGATTTTCGATATAGGTTTCAAAATGGCGGAAACCTGGTCCATAAAACTCAACTTGATCTCCTTCATTGATAACATTCCGTTGACGAATGGTTGCTGTCTGGGTTGCATCATCATAAGAAACCACCTCAGCGACAAACTTGTATTCAGGGATTTTACGACGTGCACCAAACAACTGTTCATTTTCTGTAGGTGTGCTATAGTAGAAACCTGTTGCCAATTCACGTTGGGCAACTTTCCACATCTCATCTACCAGGTCTTGTTTAATAGCTTCAAATTTTTCTGGGCTTTCAAGGTAAGCATCCACAGCCGCCTTGTAACAGTTGGTTACAGTGGAAACATAGTGGATAGATTTCATGCGGCCTTCAATCTTGAGACTGTCTACACCGTTTTCGATCATATCTGGAATATGGTCAATCATGGACATGTCAACGGCTGACATCGAAAATTCTTCTGGAATTTCACCTTTAAGACTCTTGCGTTCTTGACCAAAAGGCATGTCGTAAAGGTCGTATTTCCAACGGCAAGACTGCGAACAACCACCACGGTTGGCATCACGCATACTCATGTGGTTTGATAGCGTACAGCGACCTGAGTAGGAAATACACATGGCTCCGTGAACAAAGGCTTCAATTTCTACATCAGTGCGTTTGCGAATCTCTGCCAATTCTTCCATTGAAACCTCACGCGCCAAAACGACACGAGTCAAGCCCAGTTCTTTCCAAAATTCAAGCGTTTCATAGTTCGTCGCACTGGCTTGGGTAGAGAGGTGGATTTCAAGACCTGGTGCTTCTGTTGCTGCAATCATAATCAAGGCCGGATCTGACACGATAACTGCCGCAATCCCAATGTCACGCAACTTACGGAACCACTCACCAGCCCCAGCTTCATTTCCTTCGTGCATAACCATGTTGGCAGCTACATAGACCTTGGCACCATACTTGGCAGCGAACTGCACGCCTTCTTCCATCTGTTCAAAAGTGAAGTTTCCTGCACGGCTACGAAGACCATAAGCTTGTCCACCTATAAAAACAGCATCAGCTCCATACCGAACAGCTACTTTTAGCTTCTCTAAAGTCCCTGCAGGCGATAAAACCTCAGGACGTTTTAATGTTTTTGTCATTTTTTCTCCTATTTGCAATATAAAAGTTTGACGTTTTTCCTTCTCATTTTATAGTAAATAAAGGATAAAATCAAGCCTAGACAGATTGTTTTGACAATTCTAATCTTTTAAGAAAACAAAAAACTAGCCTTTCTAAACTAGTTATTTTCAAGATAAAATTCAAAGCGTTCACCGACGTATTGACTCTTTACATACTCGAAAGCTGTCCCATCTTCAAGATAAGAAACCTGAGTCAAGGCTAGAATCGCATGCCCCTTTTCGACTTCCAGATAGTGAGCTATCTTTTCCTTAGCCAATCTCGCATAAATGATCTGTTGGGATTTGCCAATCCGGTAGCCATATTTTTGCAAGGTTTGAAAGAAGTGACTAGTTACTTCTTCTTTTTTGAAGTCCTTAATAAATTTCTCAGGAATAGATGCTACTTCATAGACTAGTGGTACTTGGTCAGCATAACGCACCCGCTCCATGCGGATAATATTCTCTGTCGGAGTAATCCCCAGCTTTGCGACCTCTTGCTCATTTGGAATGGTTCTTCTGTAAGAAATGAGTTGGCTAGAAGGTACTTTCCCCTGAGATTTGACAATCTCCGTAAAACTAGTCGTTCCCCGCATTTTTTCTTGGACACGAGTACTAGAGACAAAAGTCCCACTCCCTACACGACGCTCCAAAACCCCTTCCTCAACCAAGAGAGAGATAGCTTGACGTAATGTCATCCGGCTAACTTGAAACTGTTCAGCTAAATCTCGCTCACTTGGAAGTCTCTCCCCGATTTTCCAATGATGCTCATCTATATCCTTCTTGATCTGATCGTGGATTTTCATATAAGCTGGTAACATGATTCTCACTTCTTTTCTTTATTTTCTCCATTGTACCGTATTTGCTAAGAAAAAGTCAAACTTTGCCTTGTTTAGTTGGTAATTCGCCCCTATTTGTGATAGAATATTGAAAAAGATATTTCTTTTGAGAAAGGAAAAAGATGAGCAACATTTCAACTGATTTGCAAGATGTCGAAAAAATCATCGTGCTGGACTATGGTAGCCAATACAACCAGCTGATTTCACGCCGTATTCGTGAAATTGGTGTTTTTTCAGAGCTAAAAAGTCACAAAATCTCAGCTGCAGAGGTTCGTGCGATTAACCCTGTAGGGATCATCCTCTCTGGTGGACCAAACTCTGTATACGAAGATGGTTCATTTGATATTGACCCAGAAATTTTTGAACTTGGCATTCCAATTTTGGGAATCTGCTATGGTATGCAACTTTTAACTCATAAACTTGGAGGAAAAGTTGTTCCTGCAGGTGATGCTGGTAACCGCGAGTATGGCCAATCACCACTTACTCATACCACTTCTGCCCTCTTTGAAGGGACTCCTGAAGAACAGATTGTTTTGATGAGTCATGGCGATGCTGTTACAGAGATTCCAGCTGATTTTGTTCGTACTGGCACTTCTGCTGACTGTCCTTATGCAGCTATTGAAAACCCAGAAAAGCACATTTACGGTATCCAATTCCACCCAGAAGTGCGCCATTCTGTATACGGAAATGATATCCTTCGCAACTTTGCCCTTAACATCTGTAAGGCTAAAGGCGACTGGTCAATGGACAACTTCATCGACATGCAGATCAAGAAAATCCGTGAAACTGTAGGTGACAAGCGTGTTCTTCTAGGTCTATCAGGTGGTGTTGACTCTTCTGTTGTTGGGGTTCTTCTTCAAAAAGCAATCGGTGATCAATTAATCTGTATCTTTGTAGATCACGGTCTTCTCCGTAAGGGAGAGGCTGACCAAGTTATGGACATGCTTGGTGGTAAGTTTGGTTTGAATATCGTCAAAGCAGACGCTGCAAAACGCTTCCTTGACAAACTTACTGGCGTTTCTGATCCTGAGCAAAAACGGAAAATCATTGGTAACGAATTTGTTTATGTCTTTGATGACGAAGCAAGCAAGCTAAAAGATGTAAAATTCCTTGCTCAGGGAACGCTTTACACTGACGTGATTGAGTCTGGTACAGATACAGCCCAAACCATCAAGTCACACCACAACGTTGGTGGTCTTCCAGAAGACATGCAGTTTGAATTGATTGAACCATTGAACACTCTTTATAAAGACGAAGTCCGTGCCCTCGGTACAGAGCTTGGTATGCCAGACCACATCGTATGGCGCCAACCATTCCCAGGACCAGGTCTCGCTATCCGTGTCATGGGTGAAATCACTGAAGAAAAACTAGAAACTGTTCGTGAGTCTGATGCTATCCTTCGTGAAGAAATCGCTAAAGCTGGACTTGACCGTGATATCTGGCAATATTTCACTGTCAACACAGGCGTTCGTTCAGTTGGTGTTATGGGTGATGGTCGTACTTATGACTACACGATTGCCATTCGTGCTATCACTTCTATCGATGGTATGACAGCTGACTTTGCCAAGATTCCTTGGGAAGTCCTTCAAAAGATTTCTGTACGTATCGTCAACGAAGTGGACCACGTTAACCGCATCGTCTACGATATTACAAGTAAACCACCTGCAACCGTTGAGTGGGAATAGGCCAATCGCACTTAAAAAGAACTCTGAATCGGATTCAGAGTTCTTTTTTATATGCAGGGAAAGCACTTCTGCTTTCCTTTTTTTATTTGCGTTTCTTCTTCGCTTTTTTCATTTTATTGGCCATGCGTTTCATAGATTGTTTCATGGCAAATTCACCGATTTTACCTTTAAGTCCGCCACCAAACATCTGGCTCATATCTGGCATGCCTGCTCCTCCGAGAGCTGACATATCGGGCATGCCACTCTGTCCCATCATGCCTTCAAGGGCAGACATATCCATTCCTCCCATATTTGGCATATTTTTAGAAAGGTTATTGGGATTGATTCCCATCTGCTTCATCATCTTGTTCATATCCCCAGACATGACACCTTGCATAAGCTGTTTAGCCTGATTAAAGTCTTTGATGAATTTATTGACCTCGACAAAGGTATTTCCAGAACCTGCAGCGATACGACGGCGACGACTTGGATTTAACAAATCAGGGTTTTCACGCTCCTCAGGTGTCATCGAAGATACGATGGCACGTTTGCGCGCAATCTGGCGCTCATCCACCTTCATATTTTGAAGGGCAGGGTTGTTAGCCATACCTGGAATCATCTTGAGCAAGTCTTCCATCGGCCCCATGTTTTGCACCTGATCCAATTGATCAATGAAATCATTGAAATCAAAGGTGTTTTCACGCATCTTTTCAGCCATTTCAAGGGCTTTCTGCTCATCGTATTCCTGAGAAGCTTTCTCAATCAATGTCAGCATATCCCCCATGCCAAGGATACGGCTTGACATACGGTCTGGGTGGAAGGTTTCGATATCTGTAATCTTTTCACCCGTACCAGTGAACTTGATAGGTTTACCAGTGATGTGGCGAACAGACAAAGCCGCACCACCACGAGTATCCCCATCAATCTTGGTAAGGATAACACCAGTCACTTCTAACTGAACATTAAACTCACGGGCAACATTAGCCGCCTCCTGACCAATCATGGCGTCCACTACAAGTAGAATTTCGTTTGGTTGGGCCAATGCTTTTACGTCACGAAGCTCATTCATGAGAAGTTCATCAATCTGTAAACGACCTGCCGTATCGATCAAGACATAGTCGTTATGATTGGCTTGTGCTTGCTCCAAACCTTGACGAACAATCTCAACAGCTGGCACTTCTGTTCCAAGTGCAAAGACTGGAACATCAATCTGCTGTCCAAGTGTTTTCAGCTGATCGATGGCTGCTGGACGATAAATATCTGCCGCAATCATCAAAGGACGAGCATTTTCTTCCTTCTTGAGTTTATTAGCCAGCTTACCAGCAAATGTCGTTTTACCAGCCCCCTGCAAACCGACCATCATGATAATGGTTGGAATTTTTGGTGACTTGATAATCTCTGCCGTATCGGAACCTAAAACAGCCGTCAGTTCCTCATCAACGATTTTAATAATCTGTTGTGCTGGATTAAGGGTATCAATGACGTCGTGCCCGATTGCACGCTCACGAACCTTCTTGATAAAATCCTTTACAACAGGCAAGGCAACGTCAGCTTCCAGCAAGGCCAAACGAATCTCTTTGGTTGCTTCTTGGACATCAGCCTCAGAAATTTTTCCCTTTTTACGTAGATTTTTAAAGACGTTCTGTAAACGTTCTGTTAAACTTTCAAATGCCATTTTTTTCTCCTATGTTTCATTAATTCGGTGGAAAACGTCCAAAATCTTGTAAACAAACAAGTTCTTCTGGAGTGACTTCTTTCATTATCTCATTTGGATATCCCCAACAGCTAAATCCCTCTTGAAAAGCTCGGGAGATAGAATCAGGTGAGAAGATTTGTAGTCTTATGGGAAAAGGGTCCTCAGCAGCTAATAGTGTACAGGGTATACCTTTGTAGATGACTATACTTCCCACACTTATTCTCTATTATCAATGCTTGTTAAAACTTCTATCTGCTCCTGCAGAAAGTCATCCTTAGGATAACGCTCCAAGATCTGGTCAAAAATCTGACTGCGGACAATGTAGTCCGAATACATGTGCAATTTCATCTCATAATCTTCTAGAATCTTTTCCGTCCGCTTGATATTATCATAAACAGCTTGGCGACTAACACCGAACTCTTCAGCAATCTCCGCAAGACTGTAATCATCTGCATAGTAGAGTTCAATATAGTTCATCTGCTTGTCTGTCAAAAGCGCAGCATAAAATTCAAAAAGCGCATTCATACGATTGGTTTTTTCGATTTCCATAACCTTTATTATACCAAAAAAACGATTATACTGCTAGAGTAGGAGCACTTTAAATAGATCAAGAACAAAAAAAGAACCTTGCAAGGCAAGATTCTTTTAGTGTCTGACTTAAATAATTGTTCTTCTGGGAACTTAATCGAATTAAGCTTCGATTTCTGTAACCATACCTGAACCAACAGTACGTCCACCCTCACGGATAGAGAATGTAGTACCTTGTTCTACGGCGATTGGGTGGATCAACTCAACGTCGATAGTCACGTTATCACCAGGCATTACCATTTCAGTACCTGCTGGAAGTTCGATTGAACCTGTAACGTCAGTAGTACGGAAGTAGAATTGTGGGCGGTAGTTGTTGAAGAATGGAGTGTGACGTCCACCTTCTTCTTTAGTAAGGATGTAGACTTCACCTTTGAATTTAGTGTGTGGATTGATTGAACCTGGTTTAGCGATAACTTGTCCACGTTCGATTTCGTCACGTTGAATACCACGAAGAAGTACACCTACGTTATCTCCGGCAAGACCTTCATCAAGTTGTTTACGAAACATTTCAACACCAGTAACAACTGCTTTTTTAGTTTCGTCTTTGATACCAACGATTTCGATTTCGTCGTTGACACGAACAGTACCGCGGTCGATACGTCCTGAAGCAACAGTACCACGTCCAGTGATTGAAAATACGTCTTCGACTGGGAGAAGCAATGGTTTATCTGTATCACGTTCTGGTTCTGGGATGTACTCATCAACAGTATCCATCAATTCCATGATGATGTCTTCATATTTAGTATCACCTTCAAGTGCTTTAAGAGCTGAACCTTGGATAACTGGAAGATCGTCGCCTGGGAAATCGTATTCTGACAAGAGGTCACGGATTTCCATTTCAACCAATTCAAGCAATTCTTCGTCGTCTACCAAGTCAATTTTGTTCATGAAGACGATAAGGTGTTTAACACCAACTTGACGTGAAAGAAGGATGTGTTCACGAGTTTGTGGCATTGGTCCGTCAGTTGAAGCTACTACAAGGATAGCTCCGTCCATTTGAGCGGCACCAGTGATCATGTTTTTAACGTAGTCCGCGTGTCCTGGAGCGTCGATGTGAGCATAGTGACGTTTTGCAGTTTCATACTCAACGTGCGCAGTGTTGATAGTGATACCGCGTTCGCGTTCTTCTGGAGCAGCATCGATAGACGCATAGTCTTTAGGTTGGTTAACTGCTGAAGGCAAGCGACGTGCCAAAACAGTTGTGATAGCTGCAGTCAAAGTAGTTTTACCGTGGTCAACGTGTCCGATAGTACCAATGTTAACGTGTGGTTTACTACGATCGTATTTTTCTTTTGCCATTTGAGTAAAAGCCTCCAATAAAATATATTTTATAGATAGACAGTAGGCAATACAGTCTAACTTTCCTTACTATTTTATCAAATTTCTGCTAAATTGCAAGTGTTTTACACATATTTTATGAATTAATCTGAATCTTACAAAGTGCTGTTCTTCTGCTTCTTTATACAATTCAAGCTTATTTCATTCTAGCGGTATTATGCTCACAAAAAAATCAGGTTCCCCTGATTCTAAATGGATTCTGATTTTTCCAGTTCTTTAGCTTCCTTATGATTTTCATATAATTTCGCCAAGAACTTAGTGATTTCTTTGAGAATAGAGTAGGTTGGCACTGCTACAATCATCCCTATGACGCCGTAGATATTACTTGACAGTAAGAGGAGCACCAAAATCGTAATCGGATGCACTTTCATAACCCCTCCAACGATACGTGGATAGAGAACATTTCCATCGATTTGCTGAATAATAAGCATATAAGCAACCGCAATCAACATACGATGAGGATCCGTGAACACATTGGCAATCACCATTGGAATCAAGCCAATACTTGGACCAACATAAGGAATTAAATTTGCGATTCCAGAGAAAATAGCAAAAACAAGAGCGTACTTTAATCCGATAACGCTATAACCAATATAGGCTAAACATCCGATAATAACAGCATCAATCGCAATTCCACTGATATAGCGCGCTATGGTTGTATTGAGATTGGTTAAAAGGCTAGAAAGATTCAATTTGTCATGTTTTAAGACAGTACGTTCCAACATTGGTAGCAACTTATGACCATCCAACAAGAAATAAATCAAGAATACAGGGGTCATAATGAGAATCAGAACTGTACTAAACAAGGCTGAAAGAACACTTCCTAAACTATTGCTGACGCTATTAAGGATATTCTGGAGGATATCCACATAGGAGAGGTTAAGTTGTTGAATGGTTTGTTGAATATCAATATTTTGGAAGACTGGATTCATGGACAAATCAATGATCAAATCTTGTAGTCTACTATAGATGTTTTGACTAGAAATAATCAAGCTTGTCAACTGATTAATCAAAATCGGTAAGAGATAAACAACACCTACAACGATGGCACCAATTAAAGCACAGAGAGTGACCAAGACACCAATTAGACGATTAATCTTACATCTCTTTTCCAAAAAGGTAACGATTGGATTGGTAATGTAGTAAAAAAATCCACCAAGCAAAAATGGAATCATGATGGTATTCACAACCGTCACAAAGGGAGTAATGATGGCACCCATTTCTCTCCAAAGATAGAAAATGAGTGTTAATAATAAAATTTCAGCTGTCCAAAAAAATAATTTGTTTCTACGGAACATAGGTATCCTCCTTCTCTCTATTTTATCATATTTCTTAAAAAGATAAGATGGCTTTAGTATAAAAGCGAGAATATTTTTTTTCTTTATGATAAAATAAAGCTAATATGAAAAAAATAATTCTATCTTTTATAACACTTTTTGTTTTTGGAACAGCTTCTACTGTTTCTGCTCAAGACTTTGATGTTGCTGCTAAACATGCCATTGCTGTCGAGGCTACAACTGGAAAAATCCTCTACGAAAAAGATGCAAATCAGCCTGTAGAAATTGCTTCTATTACGAAACTAGTTACAGTTTATTTGGTCTATGAAGCCTTGGAACAAGGGACTATCAGTCTGTCAACACCTGTTGATATTTCGGACTATCCTTACAAACTTACAACTAATTCTGAGGCCAGTAACGTCCCTATGGAAGCTCGAAATTATACTGTTGAACAACTATTAGAGGCTACAATGGTATCCAGTGCAAACAGCGCTGCGATTGCGCTAGCAGAAAAGATTGCTGGTTCTGAGAAAGACTTTGTAGACAAAATGAGGGCTAAACTTCTTGAATGGGGAATCCAAGATGCAACAATTGTAAACACAACTGGTTTAAATAATGAGACCCTTGGCGATAATATCTATCCCGGTTCTAAAAAAGATGATGAAAACAAGTTGAGTGCCTACGACGTTGCAATCGTCGCTCGTAACCTCATCCGAGATTATCCTCAGGTTTTGGAAATCACCAAAAAACCAACTTCTACCTTTGCAGGACTTGAGATCCACTCAACCAACTATATGTTGGAAGGAATGCCAGCCTATCGTGGTGGTGTCGACGGTTTGAAAACAGGTACTACCGACAAAGCCGGTGCTTCTTTCGTTGGAACAACCGTTGAAAAAGGAATGCGTATCATAACGGTTGTTTTAAATGCAGACCAACAAGATAGCAACCCTTATGCACGTTTTACTGCAACTTCTTCACTTTTAGATTATGTTTCTGCGAACTTTGCTTTAAAAACTGTCGTTCAGAAAGGCGAAACCTACAAAGATAGTAAAGTGACAGTCCTTGATGGGAAAGAAGATAAGGTAGCCGCAATTGCTAAGTCAGATATTGCAATCGTCCAACGAGTTGGAAGTGAAACAACATCAGCTCTTCAATTCACACCAAAATCAGAAATAGCTCCACTGGAAGAAGGCAAGGTTGTCGGTACCCTAACCTATGACGATCAGGATTTGGTCGGTCAAGGTTATCTCACTTCTGAAAAACCTTCTTTTGAAATGGTCGCTGAAAAGAAAGTAGAAAAAGCCTTCTTTTTGAAGGTTTGGTGGAATCGTTTTATCCGCTTTATCAATGAAAAACTATAAAAAAATCGCGAACAATCGCGATTTTTTCTTTATTTCATTTCTTTAAAAGCCGCTTCTGCATCTGCATTGCTAATAGCACCGAACTGAATTTTCCCGATTTTACCTTGACTGTCAATCAAGTATTCCGTTGGAATACTACGAATTTGGTAGGCTTGGAAGGTAGTTGCCTGGGTATCATACAAGACTGGTATATCCTTGTAGCCTTGTTCTTGATACCATTTTGGAAAGTCTTGAACTGTTTTTTCACCTTGTAGACCAGGTGCAATGACACTCAAGATTTCAAAGTCTCGATCTTGTTTGGCAGCTAATTCCATCAACTCAGGCATGCTTTTTTTACATGGTCCACACCAAGAAGCCCAGAATTTCAAATAGACCTTTTTCCCTTTATAGTCTGATAATTTCACTTCTTTGCCATCCATAGACTGCAAGGTAAAGTCTGGCGCATCCTTACCGACTGCGATTTGTTGTACAGCGGGTTGTTTTGGACTGCTTGTCTGTTTGGTTTCTTTTTCACCACAGGCAATCAACAAGAATAGAGACATGAGGCTCAATCCAGCAAAAATAACTTTTTTCATTTTTTCTCCTTTTATCCAAGAATTCCTGACAAGGCATTTAACTGCCCTAGCATTAATAATAATCCCATCAAAATAATCAAAGCTCCCCCGATTTTCTTTAATAGAATCATATGGGGTTTTAATTTACTAAAGTAGGGCATGATCCAACCCGAAGCCAAGGCTAAAATGATGAAAGGAAGGGCCATTCCCAATGTGTATACTAATGTTAACATGGCTCCTTGCCAAGCACCATTGCCACCTGAAGCTGCTAGGGCCAAGACTGAACTTAAGACTGGTCCGATACAAGGGGTCCAACCAAAACTAAAGGTTATCCCAAGTAAAAAGGCTGATAGATAGTGATTCGATTTGGATTGTTTGAAGGTGACTGTCTTTTGAACTTCCAGTTTATTGAAATACAAGATTTCCATCTGGTGAAGCCCTAAAAGAATAATGACTATTCCCATAGCATAACGAAACCAGGCTGCATAGAGCATGTGCCCTAGGAATCCAGCTCCAAATCCTAAAATAAAGAAAATGAGGGAGATTCCTGCAATAAAGCACAAGGTCCGAATTAAGCCTGACCAGGCAACGTCTCTTCCAAAAAAGCGAAAGCTTTTCGAATTTCCCTGATCATCCAGTAAAATACCAGCATAGACAGGTAGCAAAGGAAAGATGCAGGGTGAAAAGAAGGACAGAATACCTGCTAAAAAAACGGATACTAGAAATATAATCGACTCCAACGAATTACCTACTTTCTCAAAATTCTAATCCTATTTTACTACAAAAGAATAAATTTGTAAGAAGTCTGCTACGTTTATTTATTTTGACTAAATTTGACACAAAAAAAGGAGCTAAGCTCCTTTTTTTTAATACGTTCCTTCTTCACCTTGACTGGTCAAGATAACAGGTCCATCTTTGGTAATCACGAACTGGTGTTCATATTGGCAAGATAGGCCACCATCAATAGTCTTATGAGCCCAGCCGGTCTTCATATCTGTATCGATTTCCCAGTCACCAGTATTGATCATGGGTTCAATAGTTAGTACCATTCCTTCACGGAGACGGAGTCCACGGCCTGCAATACCGTAGTTAGGAACCATTGGCTCTTCATGCATGGTGGGACCGACACCATGACCAACTAAATCACGTACGACACCATAACCGCGACTTTCAGCGTATTCTTGAATGGCCGCACCGATATCACCGATACGATTGCCGACAACTGCTTTCTCAATCCCTATATACATAGCTTCCTTGGTCACGTCCATCAGGTTTTTCACTTCTTCAGACGGTGTACCGACCGCATAAGCCCAACATGAGTCTGCTAAACCACCAGAATAGCTCTGAGTGTATTTTTTCATTTGCTCAACATTGTTAAAGTTGAGTTTTGATACATTGAGGTCTGATTTGGCAATCGGACCACCCAATACCATGTCGACCTTGAGCAAATCGCCATCTTTCAAGATGTAATGACGTGGAAAAGCGTGAGCTACTTCGTCGTTGAGAGAGCAACAAGTGGCATAGGGGTAATCCATGACTGCGCCATCTACTCCAATCTGTAGAGGAAGGAAATTCTCTTCTTTACAACGTCGACGAACGTACTCTTCAACTTCCCACATATCAACGCCTGGCTTAATCAAATCACGTAAGCCGATATGGATACTTGCTAGGAAATCACCAGCCTTGTCCATGGCTTCGATTTCACGTGCTGATTTTAAAGTTATCATTTTTTCTCCTAGATTCTAATTAATTTTAACCGTAACATTTGCTTTTGAAACAATCTGATGACCATGATAAATATCATAATCAATAATGGCTGAGCGTCTCGTGTGGTGAATAATACGAGCCTGAATCCGCAAAGTATCATCTATCTGTACAGCCTGCAAGAAATAAATCAACATCTGTTCAATGATGAGATTACGTCCGCTATTCACAACGAGGTCTTGTGTCATGTGGTTGAGGATTTCAGCCAAGACTCCATTAGCAAGGACCCCATTTTTCTCCAACATGAAGGGCTCAACAGTAATGACGACTTCATCATGATGATAAGAAAGTTTTTGCCCGATTTGCTCTGAAAAAGTTGGCAAAGCTGATACTTGAGAACGGCTCATTTTTTCCATGACATCTCTTCGAGTTACGACCCCAAGTAGAGTCTGGTTACTTCGAACAACGGGAACCATCTCAAAGTCTTCAGCTATCATTCGTTGGCTAACATTGGCAATATTAGTTGCCAAACCTGTTACGAAGATACTTCGCGTCATCACCTTGTCAATCGTTGTGCTGGGTGACTTATCTCCCGCATCACGCATGGTAACAACCCCAACAACCACTTGGTGTTGGTTAATGACTGGGAAACGGCTACTTCTGTTCTTACGTACCAAATCTAGATAGTCTTTGACTGTATCCGTTTCTCTCAAAAAGCCATACTCATGACTGGGACGATAGAGCTTTTCAACTGTCAGAATATCAGTTTTGATTTGAACATTTGAAAGGGCCTTGTTAATCATGGTTGCTACTGTAAAAGTATCATGTTTACTTCTCAGGACTGGAATATTTTTTTTATTGGCCAACTCAAGAACATCATCCTGAACATGAAAACCACCTGTAACGAGGACCGCATTTTCATTTTCCAAGGCTAGAAGTTGAATACGAGTACGGTCACCTACGATCACAAGACCACCATCATGGAGATAGGACAGGATATTCTGCTCTGTCATGGCCCCAATGGAAAATTTGCTAAACTCTCTCTCTAGCCCTTCCTGACCGGCTAAAACTTCAGAAGAGGTGACTTCAGCAATTTCAGCATAGGTTAGCCGTTCAATAGCCACTTTTTTTGGCTTAACTCGTATGGTTCCACTACGTGGCCGAGTTTCAACGATGCCACGATTTTCAGCTTCTTTGATAGCTCGGTAGGCGGTTCCGTCACTAACACCTAGATGATTAGAGATACTGCGAACACTAACTCTTTTCCCAATTGGTAACGATTCCAAATAGGACAAGATTTCCTGGTGTTTACTCATTGAATTCTCCTTTTATATATCGAAATTCAAGATAGTCCCTCATTTTTCGTGTATAGCGGTCACTCCCCTTAAACTGTCGGAAGAGACTAAAGCCTGATTTTAAGGCTACTTTTTGACTAGCTTGATTCTCCAGATGAGTGATGATGGATAATTGTTTTAAACCAAATTCTTCAAAGGAAAGCTGACAAAGCTTGGTAACTACTTCTGTCATATAACCTTGTGACCAAGAATCCTTTTTTAAGAAATAACCAATTTCTGCTTCTTTTTTGATTTCATCAATCTTTTCAAATTTAATGGAGCCAATCATTTCCTGATTTCCTTGGAGACAAATAGCCCAAACACCTAGAGGAGTCTTCATAAAATAGTTGGCAAGCGCGTATTGACTTTCTTCTAAACTTGATTGACTGGGAAAAATAAACTGCAAATTTTCAGGATTGGAAGCAATCTCGTAAAATGCTTGACTGTCACTAAAAAAGAAAGGACGCAAATACAAGCGCTCCGTTTCAAAAAAAGAAAACATTGCTAATTTGGTCCAAATATTCATAATCACCTCAACGGTTTAGTCTTCAATGAGTGTAATATCCGCTCCAAGACTACGTAATTTCTCAATAATATCTGAGTAGCCACGAAGGATAAACTCAATATTCGTAATTTCAGTCTGGCCTTGAGCCATTAAACCAGCGATGACAAGTGCTGCACCAGCTCGCAAGTCTGTAGCCTTTACACTTGCCCCGTGTAAGTTACGACCACCATTGTAGATAATGTGATCATTTGTAGTCGTAATATCCGCATCCATTTTTGCTAATTCAAAGACATGATTGACACGTTTCTCATAGATCGTATCAATAATGGTTCCACGACCTTGCGCAGTCAGTAATAGCGGAGTTATAGGCTGTTGCAAATCGGTTGCAAATCCAGGATAAGGAGCTGTTTTGATATTGATGGCCTTCAAATCAGACTGTTCTTCAACGAAGATACTGTCTTCTGAGACCGTCATATGAACGCCCATTTCCTCTAGTTTGGCGATAAAACCTTCTAAGTGCTCATAGAGAACATTGTTAATGCGAATTCCTTTTCCTACCGCTGCAGCAAGTGAAATATAGGTTCCAGCTTCGATACGGTCTGGAATGACTTGGTGACGCGTTCCATGAAGTTTCTCAACACCATCAATAATAATAATATCAGTCCCTGCACCACGAATGTGAGCCCCCATGTTGTTCAAAAGGGTAGCGACATCGATAATTTCCGGTTCACGAGCCGCATTTTCAATGACAGTGCGTCCCTTAGCTTTAACCGCAGCAATCATAGTGTTAATCGTTGCTCCAACGCTGACGGTATCCATGTAAATACTTGCTCCGTGAAGTCCCTTACCTTGGGCAGATAAATTCATATTATCTCCCTCATAGCTGACCTTAGCACCCATGGCTTCAAAGGCTTTTAAGTGAAGGTCAATCGGACGAGGTCCCAGATCACATCCACCAGGAAGTCCAACTGTAGCTTCACCAAAGCGACCTAAAAGACTTCCGTAGAAATAATAAGAAGCACGCAAGCTATTAATCTTGCCATAAGGCATAGGAATGTTTTGAACGCCTCTTGGATCAATCTCCAAGACGTCGTCATAACGCTTAACAGTTGCCCCCATAATCTCCATGATTTCGACAAGACTAGCAACGTCTGAAATATCTGGAACACAATCTAAAGTGACAATATCATCTGATAAGATAATAGCTGGAATAAGTGCTACAACACTATTTTTAGCACCACTAATGGTGATCTCACCTTGCAATGGACGTCCACCATTGATGACAATTTTTCTCATGTTTTACTCTTTCAAAATTTACTAAAAAGGTCTTTTCATTCTATTATACCATAATTTTCGGTTTTTTCCCATTCCTATTGATTAAACATTCTATTTCGATAAAAAAAGACCTATCACACAAGCGATAAAGCTTGATATGATAGGCTTTGTAATGTTAGATTAGCGTACAGTGCGGATGCGCATTGTGTTTGTACGAACAGCTTCGCCAAGTGGTACACCTGCAACGATAACAATATCATCACCAGATTCTACCAAACCTTGCTCAACTGCAATTCTTTCAGCGAGATCAAACATATCATCAGTGTTTGATGGGCGATCAGTGGTTACTGGAATAACTCCCCAGTTAAGCATCAAACCACGCTGAGTCAATTCATCGAAAGTGATTGCCAAGATATCAGCATCTGGACGGTATTTAGAAATCAAACGAGCAGTGTGACCTGTCTTAGTAAGAGTAACCACCAACTTGATATTCATAGAATTTGTCGCATCCTTAACAGCTGAAGCCATAACCTCAGTCTTAGAATTACGTGACAAGTTAACAGATGACAAGCGACCGTATTCTTTTAAAAGAGTTTGAGCATTTTTGTCAATAGTTGCCATCGTAGTAACTGACTCAAGTGGATATTTACCATTTGCAGACTCACCTGAAAGCATTGTAGCGTCGGTTCCGTCGATGACAGCGTTAAACACATCTGATACTTCTGAACGCGTTGCACGTGGTTTTTCAGTCATAGTTTCAAGCATGTTTGTTGCTGTGATAGCGACTTTACCAGCTGCATTTACTTTTGTAATAATCATTTTTTGGTAAACTGGAACCATTTCGAATGGTACTTCAATACCCATGTCACCACGAGCAATCATGATACCGTCAGCAGCTTCAATGATTTCATCCAAGTTGTCAATACCTTGTTGGTTTTCGATTTTAGCGAACAATTGAACGTGACCGTTACCAGTTTCTTCACAGATTGCACGAACTTCGTTAACGTCTTTTGCAGTACGGACGAATGAAATCGCGATGAAGTTAATACCTTGTTCAAGACCAAAGCGGATATCATCGTTATCACGTTCAGCAAGAGCTGGGAAAGGAATTTTAGTGTTAGGGATGTTTACACCTTTTTGTTTAGCGATAACACCGTCATTTTCAACTTCAACAACAAATTCACGAGTTGCATCGTCTTTTTCTACAACGCGAAGACCAAGTTTACCATCGTCAACCAATACTTGGCGACCAACTTCAACGTCATCATAGATGTCAAGAGCACCAGCAACGTTCAAAGCAATCACTTCACGAGTTGATTTGATTCCTTGTTTAGTTGCAACACGGATTTTTTCACCAGTTTTGTATGAGTACTCTTTAGCTTCACCTTCGAACAATTCAGTACGGATTTCTGGTCCTTTAGTATCAAGAAGGAAACCAACTTTTTTACCTGCAAGTTTTTCTGCAAGTTTAACAGTTGCCATACGTTCACCTTGTTCTTGGTGGTCACCGTGTGAGAAGTTGAAACGGAAAGTGTTAGCTCCCGCTTCAATCAATTTAGCAATGTTTTTTGCTGAAGCTTCAACGTCAAGTTTTTCACCCCAGTATCCTTCATCACCGAATTTCTTTCCACCACGGATTTCAACCGCAGGACCCAAAGTTGCAACGATTTTTACACGTTTATTCATGATTTGTGACTCCTTTATATAATTTGACCTTTTATGGTCATTTTACCAGATTAGTTAAAGTTGATTATGACAAGCTCTTGTTCAAGCTAGCAAGTTCAAGGTCAGCTTTGTGAGGGTTGTTAACAACGATTTTGCCATCAGCAGTTAGGCTGAACAAGGCTCCTTCTTCTGCTGTTCCAAGAATCGGGTTTTCAACCATTTTTTCGTTACGGATACCAACAGCGACACCACCGATTCCTTGTTTGAGAAGTTTAACAGCGTGTGCTCCCATACGTGACGCTAATACACGGTCACGAGCGGTTGGTGAACCACCACGTTGGATATGTCCAAGCTCAGTCACACGAAGGTCACTAGTATCTCCTGCTTCCTTGAGTTTCTTACCGAATTCATCGGCAGACATAACCCCCTCAGCCAAAACGATGATGTTGTGTTTTTTACCGCATTCATAACCAGCTTTGATACTAGCTACGATATCTTCCATCTTGAAGCCTTCTTCAGGGATAATAATTTCGTCAGCACCAGTTGCAATACCTGCCCAAAGTGCGATATCACCAGCATTACGTCCCATTACTTCAACAACGAAAGTACGACGGTGACTTGATGATGTATCACGAATCTTATCGATTGCATCCATTGCAGTAGTAACTGCAGTATCAAATCCGATTGTGAAGTCAGTACCTACGATATCGTTATCAATTGTACCTGGAAGTCCGATAGCAGGGAATCCATGCTCAGTCAAGCGCATAGCTCCGTGATAAGAACCGTCACCACCGATAACAACGACACCTTCGATACCGTGTTTTTTCAACTGCTCAATCCCTTTAAGTTGGCCTTCAAGTTGTGCAAACTCAGGGTAACGAGCAGAGTGAAGGAAAGTACCACCACGGGAAATGATGTCTCCTACTGAAGCAGCATCAAGTGGATAAATTTCGCCGGCAACCATACCTGCATACCCATCATAGATGCCAAAAACTTCCATTCCTTCTGAGATTGCTTGGCGAACTACTGCACGGATGGCAGCATTCATACCAGGGGCATCTCCACCACTGGTCAAAACCGCAATACGTTTCATTTGGTTTTTGCTCCTTTTCCTTTTAACATTCTTACTGATTATACCACATTTAAATCGAAAATTCTTCTATTTTTCGTATTTTTAGCGATAAATCGTTTTCATGGTGATTTCCTTTAATTTCTCCTGTAAGGCAAGCTCTTTTTTTACAAAATGCCGTGTAGAAACAACTGTTTTTTGCTCCTCTTCATACCTGATAATCACAGGAATTGGGCCTTTGTATTGTTCTAGGATATTTGAAATTTCTTTATCGTATTCATGATTTTTAACTTGAATCCAGAATCGTTCTGCCACTGCTTCTTTCAAATCTTGTGCAATCATTTGCAAACGACCATCTCGAGATTGAATCTTCCCATTGATATAGTAAAATTTCCCTTCAGATAGGATAGAGGCGAATTTTCGATACTGATCCGAAAATACAGTCACATCCATCCGAGACTTACTATCATGAACCTGTAGAAAGGCCATATTCTCGCCCTTCTTGGTTCGAATCACCTTTAGTTTTTGCACTTCAACTAGAAGAGTGGCTTGAGCCCCCTCGGTTAGATTAGCGATCGGGGTCGTCGGATATAGGGCTTGTTTGGCAAGAGTTTGGAGAGGATGGGCGCTGATACCTACCCCAATCAATTCCTGCTCCTTGTAAAATTTCTCCGCCTCTGTAAAATCATCAGCCTCAGTCCAACTATAGGTTGTATCCGCAAAGAGACCTCCCAACTCCTCAACAAAGACAAATAAGTTTGGCAGATTTATTAAGATTTTCTGGCGATTCCTGTCAAATTCATCAAAAAGCCCCAGTTCAACCAAAGGTGTCAAAAGCGAAAGTTTCTTGTAATTCTTGGGGAGACGCGTGACGAAATCTTCCACACTTGAAAAAGGACGATTTTCGATGATCCAGTAAGAAAAATCTCTTGGTATGCCCTTAATGGCTTTTAGACCAAGATATATTTTCTTCTGAGCAATTTTATCGTGATAGGGAATGCTATTGATTGCTAACGGGGCTACTTCAAAGCCCATCTGCAATGCATCCACAATGTAATCACTGCTTGAATAATTCAACATGACTTGAAAGAAAATAGCAGGATAGTGCGTCTTGAAATAAGCTAGCTGGAAAGCCAGGGCTGAGTAGGCATAAGCGTGGGATCTGTTAAATCCGTAGCCTGCAAACTTTTCCATCACTGCAAAAACTTGGTTGGCTTTTTCTTCTGTATGCCCAAGTTTCATAGCTCCTGTGATAAAATCTTCCTTCATTAAATGCATATCTTTAGCATTTTTCTTACCCATGGCTCGTCTGAGAATGTCAGCTTTACCAAGACTGAAGCCTCCAAATCGCTGAGCAACCTGCATGACCTGTTCTTGATAGAGCATGATACCATAAGTCGATGAGAGAATATCCTCCAGGGCTGGGTCCAACACCGTCACCTTTTCTTTGCCGTGCTTACGAGCCACAAAATTATCGATATAATCACTTGCTCCTGGTCTATTGAGGGAGGTTGTGGCTACTACCTCTTCGAAGACTTGTGGCTGAACTCGTTTCAAGAGTCGAATGGCACCAGGTTGTTCAAATTGGAAAATTCCCTTGGTATTTCCAGCAGCAAAAAGGGCCAGAGTTTCTTTGTCTTCCAAATCAATCTCTTCGATTTTCAAATGAATACCTTCTGACTCAGCTAGTAATTCCTGCATTTTTTGGACAAAAGTTAAGTTACGCAGACCTAGGAAATCCATTTTTAGAAGGCCATTTGCTTCAACTGCATGTGCATCATATTGGGTGATTAGCATGTCCTCACCGTATTTTAGAGGAATATAGTCCGTCAAATCTTGGTCACTCATAACGACTCCTGCCGCATGGATAGAGGTCTGACGAGGATATCCTTCAATCTTTCGAGCAATCTCAAAAGCTTTTTGGTATTCAATCTTGCTATTGATGACCTGTCTAAATTGCAAATTCTTTTCATAGGCCGTCGTTAGCGTATCTCGGAAACTGATTTTTTTCGTAATATTTGTTAATTCGTACTCTGGAACGCCATAGCGTTTGAAAACATCACGAATCGCTTGTTTTGCTCCAAAGGTCGAATAAGTGACAATCTGTGCCACGTGTTGACTGCCATAGCGATCACGAACATAACGAATGAACTCTGGTCTATAAAGGTCAGGGATATCGATATCGATATCGGGCATGGTATAGCGCTCACGATTTAAAAAGCGCTCGAAAATCAAGTTCTTTTCAACCGGATCAATCCCTGTGATATCAAGTGAGTAAGCCACCAGACTACCAACAGCAGAACCACGCCCCATACCCATATAGTAGCCTTGTAAACGTCCAAAACGGAGCAAATCCCAAACTACAAGGAAATAATCGTCAAATCCCATATCATGAATCACAGCTAATTCTTCATTCAGTCGCTCACGATAGATAATTGAGGTTAGCCCCTTGTCACTCAAGCCTTGCTCAGCTCTTGCTCGAAGCTCTTTCACCGCTGGTCTTTCAGGATTAAAGCGAGGAAGTTTTAAACTTGGATCAAGTTGGTAGCTAACATTCTCTATCAAATCCTGAAGATTGGCAAGAGCCTGAGGGAAGCGATTTTTAAACCGATCTTCTAAATCTGAGGCAGGTAGAAAAACCCCTTGTTGTGAATGCACATCCACTTCCCTAAGACTGACATTGTCCTTGACTGCCGACAAGATTTGCAAAACTTGTATATCTTCTTTTTCAAAAGAGTTGACTTGATAGAGTGGAAGAATCGGTCTGGTAAAGACTTCTTGAGGAGTATCTGGACTAACACCGATAAAATAATCATGCCCCAAATCCAGTTGTTCGACCCCATTAAAATAAGGAACAATAATGGCCACATCTTCGAGGTGGGAGGTGAAGTCAGACCAATTTTTCCGTCCAGTCATTTTTAAAGTGGATAACTTCATCAACTCTTGATAGCCTATAGTGGATAGGGCTAGAAAACGAAGAGAAATATTCTCCTTATCTTTGATCAAGGTCATTTCAAGACCAATTAAAGGTTGGATTCCATATTTTCGAGTCACTTCTAAAAAATGATAAGCCCCATAGAGATTATCCACATCCATGATAGCAAGGTGAGAATAGCCATACTCTTTAGCTGTTTGTACATATTTTTCAATCGAAACCACACTTTCCATAAAACTGTAAACAGTCTTGGTGTCGAGCTGCGCAATCATTTCTTCTCCTCCTTGCTTTCGTTTTACTACTATTATACCATTTTAAGTTGGATATTGAAGCAACTCGGATGCTTTCTTTTCAACATCAGCATTTACAACCTCTCCGTCTTTCTTCCCTTTAATTTTTAATATTATAAGATGGATTTGAATATCATTTTAAACATTTTTATACTAAGTAAAGTATAATAAAGTCAGACTCTATATGCAATTTCACATATAAAAAATTCTAAGAAAGGGCTTTTTATTATAGTATTTATTCATCATTTTATAATAACTTACTAAATAGGTATTCCGCTTCACGAAATTTCTTGCATTAAAGTTTATTTATTCCATTTTTCCTTATTTTTTGATATAATAAATTCAGTCTGTTTTCAAAGGAGAGAACCATGCGTTTTAATCAATTTAGCTATCTTCCGACCACTAGTTCTCAACAATTAGATGAACTAGTAAGTCTTGGTCTGGAATTGTCACCTCAACTGCCCTTAAAAAAGCAATTTGAAGACTTCATCCGTTGGAGTTTTTTCACTTATTCTAACACGGATTATGCCTTATCCACTTTGGCCGCGGATAACGAAACAGATCTATTAACTTTTTTCCAATCAGAGCGTAATTTAACTGCTGATGTTTTCTACACGGTAGTTTTTCAACTTTTAGGGTTTAACTATCTTGTTGACTTTGAGGACGCCGAACAATTCCGTAAAGAAACTGGATTTCCTATTGTTTATGGAGATCTCATCGAAAATCTTTATCAGTTACTCAATACACGAACTAAAAAAGGAAATACGCTCATCGACCAACTGGTTAGTGACGGACTCATTTTAGAAGACAATCACTATCACTACTTTAACGGTAAGAGCTTGGCAACCTTCTCTACTCATGATGTCATTCGTGAAGTTGTGTATGTCGAGAGTCGTGTGGATACTGATAAAGACAGTCTCCCTGACTTAGTCAAGGTCAGCATTATTCGCCCGCGTTATGATGGACAGATTCCTTCAGTTATGACTGCCAGCCCTTATCACCAAGGGACCAACGTCAAAGCTAGCGATAAAGCTCTCTACAAAATGGAAGGAGAACTTGAGGTCAAACCTGCCCACACCATTGAGCTTGAGGAGCCTAAGCTGAATTTAGTCGAGCCTCTCGGCCAAGCTGAACTCGTCTCTGAAGCTGAAGAAAAGTTAGCTCATATCAATAGCTCATACACCCTCAACGACTACTTCCTCCCACGAGGATTTGCCAATCTCTATGTATCGGGTGTTGGTACCAGGGATTCCCAAGGTCTCATGACTAATGGGGACTACCATCAAATTGAAGCATATAAAAACGTGATTGACTGGCTTAATGGTCGTTGCCGGGCTTTCACGGACCACACGCGCAAACGTCAAGTCAAGGCTGATTGGTCAAACGGTAAAGTCGCAACAACAGGAATTTCCTATCTAGGGACTATGTCCAATGGACTTGCGACCACTGGTGTTGATGGCTTAGAAGTGATCATCGCAGAAGCAGGTATTTCCTCATGGTACAACTACTATCGGGAAAATGGTTTGGTGACTAGCCCAGGTGGTTATCCAGGTGAGGATTTTGACTCACTTGCTGAATTGACCTACTCCCGTAATCTCCTAGCTGGTGATTATATTCGTTGTAATGGAGCTCATCAGGCAGACTTAGAGAAGGTAAAAGAGAAACTCGATCGCAAGACTGGTGACTACAATCAGTTTTGGCATAACCGCAACTATCTTCTCAATGCTCATAAGGTTCAAGCTGAGGTCGTCTTTACGCATGGTTCTCAAGATTGGAACGTCAAACCTCTTCATGTTTACCAGATGTTTCATGCTCTTCCAACTCATATCAATAAGCACCTCTTTTTCCATCATGGTGCCCATGTCTATATGAACAATTGGCAGTCAATTGACTTCCGCGAATCCATGAATGCCTTGTTAAGTAAGAAATTGTTAGGACTTGACTCAAGCTATCAACTCCCTACTGTCATCTGGCAGGACAATACTGCACCGCAAACATGGCAGAGCCTTGACGACTTTGGCAAACAGAATAAACTGCATACTTTCCCACTTGGAACTGAAGAAAAAGTGATTCAAAACCAGTATGATCAAAAAGATTTTGAGCGTTATGGCAAGACTTACCAAACCTTCAACACAGAACTTTACAAAGGAAAAGCCAATCAAATCACCATTGACCTTCCAGTAAGTCAAGACATTCACTTAAATGGGCGAGTGGAGCTGAAACTTCGTGTCAAATCAAGTACAAACAAGGGCTTATTGTCTGCTCAACTCCTCCAACTAGGACAACAGAAGTACCTTCAACCCTATCCAGCAGTTCAATCAGTCCGAACAATTGACAATGGTCGTTACCACATGTTAGAAAATCTCTGTGAACTGCCATTCAATCCAAGTGCTCAACGTGTCATCACTAAAGGCTACCTCAATCTTCAAAATCGAGATGATCTCTTGACAATCGAAGAAATCCAACCAAATGAATGGATGGATTTCAAGCTAGAACTTCAACCAACTATTTACAAACTTAAAGAAGGAGACATTCTCCGCTTAGTCCTCTACACAACAGACTTTGAGATTACAATTCGAGATAATACAGACTATCACTTGACTGTTGATTTAGCACAGTCTACTATCACTATTCCCTCATAAAAGGAGCTATTAACACTTATGAACAAATCTGAACACAGACACCAACTTATTCGTGCCCTCGTTTCAAAAAATAAAATCCATACCCAAGCGGAATTGCAAGCCTTGTTAGCCGAAAACGATATCCAAGTTACACAGGCTACCTTATCACGCGATATCAAAACCATGAACCTTTCAAAAGTACGAGAAGAAGATCATTCTTACTATGTGCTAAATACAGGATCTATCTCCAAGTGGGAAAAACGTCTTGAAAATTATATGGAAGATGCTCTTGTTATGTTGCGTCCTGTCCAACACCAGGTTATTTTGAAAACTCTACCCGGTTTAGCCCAATCATTTGGATCTGTAATTGATTCCTTGGACTTTCCAGATGTTGTCGCAACCCTTTGTGGAGATGATGTCTGCATGATTATCTGTGAGGATGCTACAAAAGCGCAAGCTTGTTTTGAAAGTCTTAAAAAATATGCACCACCATTTTTCTTTGGTGAATAACACAAATCCCGTGATCAAAAAATCACGGGAATTTTTTATTTCTTGGACTGTGTCTCTTCTTTCTTTGTACGTGCCAATCGAAGGGCACGTTTAGGGTTAAGACGATTAAATAATTCTTCTAGTTTCTTTTCATTCCATACGTCTGCTGCAGAAACAAAATTCCCATCTGCATCTCGGAATGATATCGGTTTATCTCCCATATCAATCTCCTAGTCTACAAATTCAAACTCAAATTTACCGATTCGGACCAAATCGCCATCTTTAGCTCCACGCGCACGAAGGGCTTCGTCAACCCCCATACCACGAAGCTGGCGGGCAAATTTCATAACTGATTCGTCACGGTCAAAGTTGGTCATGTTAAAGAGTTTCATGAGCTTCTCACCAGAAAGTACCCATGTCGCATCATCATCACGACTAATCTCAAAGACTTTTTCTTCCTCGTCAAAGCCGTAGTACGCCTCTTCTTCCATATCGGATTCATCATAAATCGGAAATTCTGGAGTCTTGTCTAACAATTCAGCTGTCGCATCCAAAAGAGTTGCCAAACCTTGCTTGGTCAATCCAGAAATAGGGAAGATGGCTGGAAGTTCCTCAAACTCGTCGTAGTTTACTGCCAACTTTTCCTTGAAAGTTTTAAGATTTTCCTGACTTTCAGGCATATCCATCTTGTTGGCTACGATGATCTGCGGACGCTCCATCAGACGAAGGTTATAAGATTCTAATTCCTTATTGATAGCAAGGTAGTCCTCATAAGGATCACGTCCTTCACTAGCTGACATATCGATGATATGAAGGATAACGCGAGTGCGTTCGATATGACGGAGAAACTGGGTTCCAAGACCAACACCTTGGCTGGCACCTTCAATCAAACCTGGAAGGTCTGCTACAGCAAAGGATTCACCTGACTGCGTACGAACCATCCCTAGATTTGGGACAATTGTCGTAAAATGGTAGGCACCGATTTTTGGCTTAGCAGAGGTAATCACGCTAAGAAGGGTTGATTTACCAACTGATGGGAAACCAACTAGACCAACATCTGCTAGGATCTTCAATTCCAGTTGCAACTCACGTTCCTGACCCGGTTCTCCATTTTCAGAGATTTCAGGTGCAGGATTTTTTGGCGTGGCAAAACGGATATTCCCACGACCACCACGACCGCCATGTGCCACGATAAATTCTTGGCCATGCTCAATCAAGTCTGTAATGACTTTTCCTGTCTCAGCATCACGAACGGTTGTTCCTTGTGGTACGCGAACACGAAGGTCTTCCGCACCCCGTCCATGCATTCCTTTGGTCATCCCTTTTTCACCGGAATCAGCCTTGAAATGACGGTTATAGCGAAAATCCATCAAGGTACGCAAGCCTTCGTCTACTACGAAAACAACGTTACCTCCACGTCCACCATCACCACCCCAAGGTCCACCATTCGGGACATATTTTTCACGGCGAAAGGCTACCATGCCATCACCACCATTACCAGCCTTGACCTTAATCTTGGCTGTATCTAAAAACATACTCATATTTCTTCTCACTTTAAAAAGGCTGGGGAGAACCCAGTCATTAGTTATTGTTTCTATCCTCGCAGCTTGCTTAGAATCTGCTAAATGCTCCAAGCGCTGTCGCAAAGATACCAGCAAGGGTTACAAACAACATGATGAGCACGACAACAAGTGTCACTTTCTCAAACAATGTTTTTTTACGTTTTCCATTATCTCCAAAAGCCATAACTTCTCCTTTTCACTTTATAATTCTAAATTAATAGTCTGTCGAAACCGGTGCAACCACCCATAAAATGATGTAAGCAAGGATTCCTGCTCCATAACAAAATGCAAGAACACCCCAAACAACACGAACAATTGTTGGGTCAATATCAAAATAGTGGGCAACACCTGCGCAAACTCCAGCAATTTTCTGGTCTTTTCCACTTCGCATTAATTTTTTCATAGTATTTTCCTCTTATTCTATTATTTGAATTCATCTTTCCAATAATCTCTGATGCTGGATAATTGCTTCCGAGAAGCCCGCAAAATACGCTTAGACTCTTTTACTGGGCTTGTAACAGCCTGTTGGGGTAGATATAAAATCGTTTTCAAAAAGCGCTGACTAACAGGTTTCCCATCATGTAATTCATGTTCAAAGTTATTGGAGATAATGGCATCAAGGTAAAACTCATGTACTCGTTTTCCAAAGTTTTCAGCCGAAATTTCGTACAACTTATCCGCCAACTTTTGTTCAGACATATCAGGAGTAGCAATCAAGGCTTCAAGGATGGCCCCTGCAAGCTCTCGTTCTCCATAGTAGAGGGTACCAAACATTTTATCACTGATCAGGTTATCAAGATAGGGGTTGCCATGAGCGATAACAGGCGTTCCACTGGCTAGACTTTCTAGATAGGTTAAGCCCTGAGTTTCACTCGTTGAGGCAGAGATGAAGAAATCTGCAGCCTTATAGTATAAGGCTGTCTCGCTTGGAGCAATCATACCTGTAAAAATCACATGTTTTTGCAGGTTTAATTTCACTGCTTGCTCTTTCAGACTGTCCAGATAAGGACCGTCTCCAGCAACGACCAGCTTCACCTTATCTTCTTCTTTCAATACTTCAGCAAAAGCATCTAGGACTGCTTGGATATTCTTCTCAAAGGAGATACGAGAAAGACTCAGTAGCATTTTCTCGCCTTCCTGAATACCTAACTTCGAACGAAGTTCTTGCAAGTTTTCCTCTTTAATCTCAGGTCGTTCAAACTTAGCTAGCTCAATTCCGGTTGGAATGACACGTTTTTCAACCTTCACTTTGTATTTAGATAAAAGGTCCCGAACAATCTCACTAGGGCAGATTACTCCATCTACATCACGAAGGAAACCACGTACCAGATATTTTACCATACTTGGACGAATCAACATCCCCTTAGCAATATAATGCACATAGTCTTCGTACTGGGTATGGTAGGTATGGATAACAGGAATTCTCAATTCTCTTGCGATCCAAATTCCTAATAATCCAAGTGAAAATTCTGTCTGGGTATGAATGATATCGAGTTGATACTGCTTGGCGATTTCAAGTGCCTTTGTAAAACCTCGATAGGCAAATCGTCGATCTTTAAATGCAAAGAAAGGGACACTCGGAATTCGAATGATTTGCCAATCCTCGTAGCGGTTCACATCTTTATCTGTTGTTGTAAAGATAAAAACTGCATGGCCTTGCTTCTCAAGCTCTGTCTTCAAGGTTCGAATACTGGTCGCAACCCCGGAAACCTGAGGAAAATAGGTGTCTGTAAATAAACCAATTCGCATAGATTACCTCACTTTTTACCTAGAGCAGCCTGTTCCCGATAAAATTTTAACCAAATTCCCAGTAAACGCTCTTCTGAATACTGCTTGGATATCCTTTTAGCTTTTTCTTTCAATTCTTTCAACGCTTCAGGATTTTCTTTATATTCTAGGATTGCTTCTCTCATCTCAGAGACATCACTTGTAGCACGATAATCTCCCTCAAGAATGACCTTATACAGGTCCAAATCCCTTAACATAATAGGAGCCTCGCAACTAGCTGCCTCTAAGATGGTCATAGGGAATAGTTCATTATAGCTAGGTAGTAAGAACAAATCAGCTAAAGCATACAGTTCCCGCATCCTCTCCGGTGACACAATACCTGGGAAAATTAGATTTTTAGGTGGATTATCCATAATCTTCTTATAGCGTTCATAACCATCTGTTATTCCACCAAATGAAAAACCACCAGCCCAGATAAAGGTAATTTCTGGCAATTCCTCCGCAAGACGAATAAAGTCATCAATTCCTTTACGTTTCTGGACCTGACCTGCACCGATAACAACAAACTGTTCTTCAGCTAAATCCATTTCCTGACGAAGTTTTGCTACTTGGTCAGCTGGCAATGGATGCCATTTTTCTTTATTTACAAAGTTTGGAATATAGGTTACTTTTTCACGTGGAATACCCGCAGCAACTAGATCCTCTATAAACATGGGATTAACCACCACCAAGTGTTCCATTCGGTTGTAAAAGGAAAAAACATAGCGTTTGACAATTCCTTTTAGGAAAAATGGAATCTTCAAACTCCCCTCAAGCGTATCAGGCAAAAAATGCACATAGCCAATTTTTCTCCCAGAGCGTTTCTTTTGGAAAGTAGATAAATAATAGGGGAAATCAATGGTATGAAAGTGGGTTACATCTGCCTCTACAGGAATATTCTCCGTAACAATCAACTGATCTTTGGCATCACGATGAAGTAGACTCACCAATTCACGGTAGGCTCCTGACACTCCTTGACCAGCCACCTTTTCACTTGAACTTAGCATATTAATACGCAATTTTTTGTTTTCCATACTACTCATTATACCATTTTATTTCAAGAAAATCAGTAAAAGAAAGAAGAGACCAGAGGAAAATGGAGGAGCCCCTCTCTTTTCCAATCGTCTCTCGCAATTTTCCAATCGATTACTTAATTCCTAGGGCGATACGCGCATAGCGACTCATTTTTTCAACCGTCCATGCTGGATACCAGACCAATTTGACTTCGATATTGGTTACTTCAGGAACCTCTGTCATCGCATCGTGTATCTGGTCTGTTAAGAGGTCAGCCAGTGGGCACCCCATAGTTGTCAAGGTCATATCAATTTCAGTGTGACCAGTTTCACCATCAAAACGAATTTCATAAATCAAACCTAGGTTGACAATATCAATTCCCAACTCAGGGTCGATGACTTCTTCCAAGGCAGTCAAAATACGAGTTTTAATCGTTTCAATTTGCTCTTCTGTATAAGCCATGTTCATCCTCACTCTTAATCTTCAATAAAATCACGAAGCGGTTTGCTGCGACTTGGTTGACGTAGTTTTCTCAAAGCCTTAGCCTCAATCTGACGAATACGTTCACGAGTCACGTTAAAGACTTTACCAACATCTTCAAGGGTGCGCATTTTCCCATCGTCCAGCCCGAAACGAAGACGCAAAACGTTTTCTTCACGGTCTGTGAGAGTATCCAAGACTTCATCCAACTGCTCACGCAAAACGATACGAGTTGTGTAGTCTACTGGATTTTCAATCACTTCGTCTTCGATAAAGTCCCCAAGATGACTATCGTCCTCTTCACCAATCGGTGTTTCAAGCGATACTGGTTCTTGAGCGATTTTTAGGATTTCACGCACCTTGTCAGGTGTCATATCCATACGCTCAGCGATTTGTTCAGGTGTCGGATCTTGCCCCAATTCTTGAAGGAGATTACGCTGTTCACGGACAAGCTTGTTAATGGTTTCCACCATGTGGACAGGAATACGAATAGTACGCGCCTGATCAGCGATGGCACGAGTAATCGCCTGACGAATCCACCAAGTTGCGTAAGTTGAAAACTTGAATCCTTTTGAATAGTCAAACTTGTCAACAGCCTTCATCAAACCCATGTTTCCTTCTTGAATCAAGTCAAGAAACTGCATGCCACGCCCTACGTAGCGCTTAGCGATAGAAACCACCAAACGAAGGTTGGCTTCCGCAAGGCGTTGTTTGGCTTCAATATCACCAGCCTCAACTGCTAGGGCCAATTCTTTTTCCTCTTCGTTGGTCAAGAGAGGAACAACCCCAATTTCCTTCAAATACATACGAACAGGGTCATTAACCTTGGCAGAGGTTGAGCCAATCAAGTCCTCATCACTGAGTTCTGGTTCCTCTTCTGCACTAAGCACACGCGCACTTGGATTTCCTTCGTTGTCTGTGATAGAAATTCCAGCATCTTGGATCCGTTGCAAAAGGTCTTCAATGCCGTCTGCATCGAGGGTGAAAGGAATCACCAGACTTGAATTGATTTCGTCGTCTGTTGCTGTTCCTGTTTTTTTGTGGTTACGGATAAAGTCTGCTACTTGCACATCAAATGTGGTTACTTCTTTTTGTTTTGTTGCCATTATTACTCCATTCTTCTCTTTTGGGAAATCAATCGTTGCAATTCTTCCAAGGCTGTGTCTGTATCTCCTACATGACTAGCTTCCTGCACTTTCTTTTTAATCCTTAAGTTGTCCTTGCTGAGGAGAGCTCGGTTCCGAGTCACTTCGACTTCTACTAGCTCCTGAGGTGACATCTCAGCTGGCAAATCCAGACTAAGCACGTGGTACCAAGCATTTTCAACCTCAGGCGTCTGATGAGAAAGCTCCTCTGAGCCGATTTCTCCCTGCTCACTTAATAATTCGTAAAGAATCTGAAATTCTGGGGTATCAAAGAAAAAATCTTCTCTTAATCGATAGTCATTCAAAACAACTGGGTTCTCAGCCATTCTATAGAGGAGATGAGCCTCTGCTCTCATGACTGCTGTCAGTTGCCGCGTTACAGGTAAACTAATCGCTGCTGGAGGTTGCTCCTCTTTGACTCTTTCCTGCCTCTGAACAATCCGATTTTCATTTACAATCTGCTCCACCTGCTGGTAATCAAAGGAAGGTAGATTATCTGTCAGAATGTGGATATAAGAATTCTGGGCAGTGATAGACTTTTCTTTGGCGATTAGGGGTGCAATCTTTTCAATGAACTCGATTTGCGCTTGCAAGTTATCACTATTTTCTGGCTTGAGTTGGTGAATATAGAACTCTATGGGACTGATACGTGTCTTGGTTAAGAGGTAAGCCAGGTCTTCAGCAGAATTCTTTTGCAAATACTCATCTGGGTCCATGGCATCAGGTACCCGAACAACCTCCACTGAAAAGTCTTTTAACTCCTCTAGTGCCTTTGCTGTTGCTGCCTGCCCTGCCTTATCGCCATCATAGCTGAGAACTATCTTTTTGGTAAAGCGTTTGAGGTGATCAACATGCTCCTTGCTTAAGGCTGTTCCCATGGAAGCCACAGCATTTTCTATACCAGCACGGTAGGCTGCGATCACATCCATGAAGCCTTCCATCAGATAGAGCTCTGTAATCTTACCTGTTCCCTTTTTTGCCTTGTCCAAATGATACAATTCGTAACTCTTGTTAAAAATTGCAGTCGAGCGACTATTTTTATATTTGGCAGTCTGACTGTCAGTTTCGTCCCAGATACGACCTGAAAAAGCAATAACCTGCCCCTTATCATTGGTCAAAGGAAAGATGATACGTCCAAAAAAAGTATCATAAAACTGATTGCCATCTGACAAGTAAAACAAGCCCGAATCCAATAAATCCTTTTCCTCAAACTTGTCAGATAAACGTTGGTAGAGATAGGTTCTCTCTGCTGGAGCCAGTCCAATTTGAAAGTGCTTCAGAACATCATCCGTCAATCCACGTTTGTAGAGATAAGCCCTTGCTTCTTCTCCCATCTTGGTCGTCATGAGAATTGCATGGTAAAAACGGGCAGCTTCTTCATGCATATCATATAAAGCTTGATGAGGCGAAGCCTGTTGAGGACGAGACTGGACAGGCATGGCTAATTGAATACCGACGCGCTCCCCTAAGAGCTGAACAGCTTCCATAAAGGATACACCTTGGTACTCTTCGATGAACTTAAAAACATCTCCTGAACGACCACATCCGAAACAGTGATAAAACTGCTTGTCTTCCACAACGTTGAAAGAAGGGGTCTTCTCACCATGAAAAGGACAGAGCCCTAAATAGTTCCGTCCAGCCTTTTGTAAAGAAATCACGTCGCCTATGACTTCCACAATGTTGGTATTGTTTTTGATTTCTTCAATAACTTGCTTGTCAACCATACACAATACCTCCATCTTATCATAGTTTTACGTTAACTAGTATAGCTTATTTCTGAAAAAAAGTAAACCATTTCATACACTTTACATGAGACTATTTCATAAGTTTCCAGCTGTCATGAAAAAGTGAATCTTTTGAGCAAACCATTCTAATATTTGAAAGAAAAATAGAAAAAATTAAAGACTATTTCACTTGATTTTCGAGATTATTTTTTAATATCCTGCTAATATACTGACCATCTTTTCTACTGATGCAAGCCGTTGCATAAGTCAATGGTGCTTTGTATACCACTCCTCTATAGGATGGATCGGTCAATACAGGCATTGAATAATAGGCGTTCTTTTTATTTTTAAGGTCAATAAACCATTTACCACCTAGATGCTTGCGAAAGGTTTCGCCAATATAAACTGTCAGGTAGTCCAACATCTTGCGGTCTGCTATCAAAGCATGGTGGTCTTCATAGTGCGCTAAGATCCAAGCCTCTAAATCATCCAAGGATTGCATACTATAGTCTAAATTTAGCCCTTCTTTCTCCGCAAACTCCCTTGTAAAATAGTCCATCTTAAATCCAATCTGAAAAATCCATTCTTGAAAATCTTCTTGTGTGTATGGCATGTTTTATCTCCTTACTCTTATCAAAGTTTAAGATACTTAGATTGATTCTATTATAAAGTAAAATTGACGAAAAGAGAAATATAAATAATATTTTAAAACAACAAAAAAACTTAGAAGTAAAAATTCCACCTCTAAGTTTTTTATATCAATTATTTAAAATCAATTACTCAAACAACTGATAGTAATCCGAAATCTTCATTTTTGCTTTTTCTTCTTTGTTCAAATCTTGGATGATACGGCCTTCCTTCATGACAATCAGACGATTGCCATACTTCAGCGCATCTTCCATATGGTGGGTAATCATCAAGGCTGTCAGATGATCCTTGCTGACAAAGTCATCTGTTAATTCCATCAAGGCCACACTTGTTTTTGGGTCAAGAGCTGCTGTGTGTTCATCCAACAAGAGCAACTCTGGTCGCTTCAAGGTTGCCATCAAGAGACTCAAGGCCTGACGTTGTCCACCTGATAGAAACTCAATCGGAGTATCTAGGTGCTTTTCAAGGCCATTCCCCACTTTTTCAATGGTAGCCTGAAATTCTTTTCTATGACTTGATAGCCTTCTAGGAAAGAGTCCTCTCTTCTCACCACGAAACTTGGCAATTAAGAGATTTTCCGCCACTGTCATACGGGGAGCCGTACCCATCTTAGGATCCTGAAAGACACGAGACAGGTACTTAGCCCGCTTTTCAGGTGAAAAATGCGTCACGTCCTCGCCCATGATACGAATACTTCCACTTGTTAAAGGTAAGGTACCTGCAATAGTGTTAAAAAGCGTTGACTTCCCTGCTCCATTTCCACCTAGAATAGTAATGAAATCATGTTCGAAAATTTCAAGAGAAACATCATTCAGAATGATTTTTTCCTCATCAAAGCCATTCGTGATGACTTTGGTAGCATTTTTTAATTCTACAATTGCTGTCATTTGCTAAACTTGACTCCTTTCAGGTATTTGCTTTTGAAGGTTGGAATCATAAGGCAAACCGCCAAAATCAAGGCGCTGTACAAACGAAGATAACTTGTATTAAATCCAAGAGCAATCACTCCCCAAACGAGGAATTGATAAGCAATAGACCCAACAACGATGGTCATGAGTCGCTCTGCCAAGGTTAAACTCTTGAACAAAACCTCACCAATAATCAAGCTAGCAAGCCCTACGACAATCACACCGATTCCTCGAGAAACATCTGCATATCCTTCTTGTTGAGCAATTAAGGCTCCTGCAAGCGCGATAATCCCATTTGAGAGAACCAAGCCCATGAGTTCCATTCGTCCCGTATTGATACCAAAGCTACGAGCCATATCAGGATTGTCACCTGTGGCGATGTAGGCTTGACCTAGTTTGGTATCAAGGAAAAAGAGCATAAGGCCAATAACAAGAGCTACAAAGATTAATCCGGTCAGGAGTTGGTTAAGGTCTGAATCAAAAGGCAAGACATCCTGAATTTGCTTGGTTCCAAGAAGCCCCAGATTGGCACGTCCCATAATCATGAGCATGATGGAATGGCAGGAAGTCATGACCAAAATCCCTGATAAGAGGGTTGGGATTTTTCCTTTAGTATATAAGAGACCTGTCGCCATACCAGCTAGACAGCCCGCTCCTACTGCAGCTAAGGTCGCTAAAAATGGATTCACCCCTTGTGTTATCAAGGTTACAGCTACTGCTCCCCCAAGAGGAAAAGAACCTTCAGTAGTCATATCAGGGAAATTCAAAATTCGAAAAGTCATAAAGATTCCCAAACCTAAAATCGCCCAGACCATCCCCTGAGAAATAATGGATAATATCATAATCTTTCACTCATCTCTTTCTTTAGTAAAAATGGGAGGAGATGTGTCCAGCTCCTCCTTTATCTTTATTCAATCACTTGTCCTGCTTCTTTTAGAACAGACTCAGGAATAGTGATTCCAAGTTCTTGCGCTAGTTTTTTGTTGATAACTGACTTACCAGTTGAAAAGACATTAACTGGCGTATCAGCTGGTTTTTCACCTTTCAAAACTTTGGCAATCATTTTACCAGTAGCCACTCCAAGATCGTGTTGGTCAACTACTACAGATGCTAATCCACCTGCTTCTACCATGGCAGTAGCACTTGGATAGATTGGCTTTTTAGCTGTTTGGTTGCTTGAAACAACTGTTGAGAATGCTGAAGCGATGGTGTTGTCAATTGGAACCCAAATCGCATCGACCTTGCTTGTCATAACATTGACTGTTGAAGCAATTTCGTTAGTCGAAGGAACGGCAAAGGTTTCGACTGTCAAACCTGCTTTTTCAGCATAAGCCTTGAATTCTTCTACCTGTGTTTTTGAGTTATCTTCGCTACTTGAGTAAAGAGCGCCGATTGTTTTGACATTTGGTGTCAAAGTTTTAATCAATTCCACTTGCTGTTCAGCTGGGTTATGATCTGACACCCCTGTGATGTTGCCACCTGGTTTTTTCAAATCTTTAACCAAGTTAGCACCGATTGGGTCTGTAATAGCAGCCATGATAACAGGTAGGTCTTTTGTAGCACTAGCAAGTCCTTGAGCAGCTGGTGTCGCAATCCCAACAACAACGTCGTTTCCATTTGCTACCAATTGTTTACTCATGGTTGCAACCTTGCTCTGATCACCTTCAGAGTTCATAAAGTCGATTTTTACTTGATCGTCCTTATAGCCTTCTTTAACTAATCCATCTTGAATCCCTTGGTAAATCAAGTCCAAGGATGGGTGACTAACAAATTGAAGGACACCAACCTTAGCGACCTTTTGCTCTTCCTTAGTTGCTGGCTTGTTCATTGATGAATAAATCAAGCTAGCCACCACCAATATAGCTAATCCAGCGATAATTCCAATCAAACGTTTATTTTTCATATTCTTTCTCCTTTTAAATCACTTGTATAATACTCTTTTCACTCAAAACAAGCGACGCCATCGTTTAAATTTCATAATCTTTCCTCCCATAGAAAAAATCCTCACACAAAAAACTTGTGTGAGGACGTCGATGCGCGGTACCACCTCAATTATAGGGAGTATCCCTATCGCTCTTTCTCGCAATAACGAGTTGCACTGTAAGGTGTGCTCACCGAATTTTTATGATTTCAAATTCTTAATAACATTCAGCCCAATTTCATCACTTTCATCTATCTGTTTTCACCAACCACAGACTCTCTAAAAAATGAGCATGATTACTTTCTGAATGTTTAAATTATATCATTTTTCAACTACTTGTCAAGGCTATTTTTAGAATTTTTTAAACAATTCAAAAACTTCCCCTTGAAAAAAGAGGAAGTTTGTAGAATATCAGCCTGAATTACGCAAACCGGTTGCAATACCGTTAATAGTTGTATGGATCAGTTTTTCTTCGTCAGCTGACAATTCGCCACGACGTTGACGTTTGATCAATTCCAACTGGATGTAGTTAAGGATATTAAAGTAAGGCATACGATAGTTTAGGCTGTCTTTTAGGTAAGAGTTTTCTGCCAAAAGTTCGTCATAGCCTTCAATAGCTAAAATAACATCCTTAGTCAACTGCCATTCATCTAAAATAGTGTAGTAGATAGCCTGCACTTCTTCATCTTCACAGAGCTTGGCATATTCAAAAGCAATGTTCATGTTAGACTTAGATAAGACCATGTCTACATTGGAAAGAAGAGATTGGAAGAAAGGCCAGTTTTGGTACATATCACGAAGGAACTCGATATTCTTCGGATCTTGATCTATAAATTCTTTAAAGCTTGAACCCACTCCGTACCATCCAGGGAACATGACACGGCTTTGTGACCATGAGAAGACCCAAGGAATAGCACGTAGACCACCGATTTCAGTGATGGTCTTACGAGCTGCTGGACGCGAACCGATATTGAAGCTTGAAATAGCCTTGATTGGGCTTGACTCGAAGAAATAGTCATAGAAATGTTCATTTCCAAAGACCAAATCACGGTAGATATCGTAGCTACGGTCCACCACTTGATCCATAACAGCTTCATAACGATTTGACGTGTTGGTATCGCTCTTCTTCTTGGTAATCATACGGTTAATGGCTGCAGAAACCAACATTTCAAGATTATAGTAGGCAGCGTCTTTGTTTCCGTATTTGTTTCCAATGACTTCTCCTTGCTCAGTCAGACGGATACGGTCCTTGATAGACTTGAGCGGTTGAGATGTGATGGCTTCATAAGTTGGACCACCACCACGACCTACAGTACCACCACGTCCATGGAAGAAGGTAACTTTAACGCCAAATTCATCCCCGATAGCAGTCAGTTGTTGTTGTGCTTTATAGAGAGTCCAACATGATGATAAATAACCACCGTCTTTATTACTATCGGAGTAGCCAAGCATGATTTCTTGGTAGTTGTCTTTTGAAGCAATCCATTTTTTAGCCAATGGAAGAGAGAAATATCTTCTCATGGTTTCTTTCGAGTGATCCAAGTCTTCAATCGTTTCAAAGAGGGGGACAATCTGAACGCGCGCTTTTTGAGCATCCACCAAGCCTACTTCCTTGAGCATGATGGCTAATTCTAGCATATCAGATACACTTGTCGCGTGAGAGATGATGGTTTGGCGAATGACATTTTCACCCAGTTTATCCTTCAACTTGCGAGCAGTTTTGAAGATAGACAATTCTTTCTCAAGCAGTTCTGACTTTTCAGCATAAGTAGCTGAGAGGATACGAGGATCTTCTTCCAACTCTTTTAAGAGTAGGGCGCATTTTTCATCTTCAGAGAGATCGCTATAATGGTCGTTGATGCCAGCAGATGCTAACAATTCAGCCACACAGGCTTCATGAACACTAGAGTCTTGGCGCATATCGATAGAAGCAAGGTAGAAGCCAAAGATTTCAACGGCTTGCATCAGTTCAACAAATTCTCCTGAAATCAGGTATTCTCCTTTATTCTCAAGGAGAGAATCTCGAATGGCCAACAAGTCTTGATAAAATTCATCTGCAGTAGCATATCTAGGCTGAAGATCTTTATCTTCAATGAGATAAGCCTTAGTTGCCTGCATCTTAGCTTGGATATCAAAAAGAGCACGACGATAGAGTTCTTTTTCGCGGTAAATGGAGTTATCTTGTGACTTAAGCGCCATCTCACGAACCTTGTCGCTGACATTCACGATGCTGGTTGAAAGTGAAAATTCACGATAAAGATTATAAATCTTTTCATCGTAGTAATTCATGATGACTTCGCACTGAGTCAAGGCTGATTTGTTGAGGGTTTCCGCTGTTACGAAAGGATTTCCATCACGGTCTCCTCCAATCCACATCCCCATAGTAATTGGTTTTGGATGCTCGAGCTCAATTCCTTGTTCTTTAGCTAGTTTCTTATATTCAGCCGTCAAACGTGGCACAGCATTCAGGAATGAACTTTGATAGTACTCCATCACGTTGGTGATTTCGTTGGTTACCTTCAATTTCTTCTCACGAATCATGTCTGTTTGCATGATAATTTCAATGTAACGACGGAGATCCATGTTCCATTTTTCTTTATTAATCAAACCTAGTTTGACATCACGATACTTGCGCAAAAGAGTATGGATATGGTTGGTCAAGTCCAGCATACTCTTGCGTTGTACTTGCGTTGGATGGGCGGTTAAGACAGGAACGACATTTAACTTTTCTAAAATTTCAGCTGCATTTTCTTTTTCAGCTACCATCTTTATGGTTGTAGACAATTTCCCTAGATAGTCTTGGTCCACATTGTTCTGGTGGTTAATTTTATAGGCTAAGTCCACATCCTCAGATATATTAATCAAGAGTGGAAGGATAGAGAAATAACGAGAAATGTAAATCATTTCTTCATTGGAAAGGCTAGTCACCAGTTCATTGAGCCCTTGATAGTTTTCATTTGTTGATAATTCCTTCAACTGCATGATTTTTTCAAAGGTCTCTGGCGCTAGCATATTTTTTGTGATATCTTCTAGCAGCTCAGTCAAAATCAAGACTTCTTCTTGGATGACGGCTTTATTACTATAGTTTTCTAATTTCTGAAGAGACATATATTTTTCCTTTCCATACAATCCTTACAGACCTTCAACAGTTTGAGATTCGTACTCTCTGATAAGTTTAGCACGTTTCTCGCTGGCATCGATATTTAATACAAGGGCAATGGCCACGGATAATACTAGGAGACTGTTCCCACCTTGTGAAAGGAAGGGGAAGGTTACCCCTGTAGAAGGAATCAAACCAGAAATCCCACCGATATTGACAAAGACCTGAACAAGGATCATCCCTCCGACACCGATAGCAACCATGGAGTTAAAAGGATCCTTAGCTCGAATACCAACCAAGATGATTCGCAAAATTAAGAAGAAGAGTAAAGCCAAAATCATACTCGCTCCTACGAATCCAAACTCTTCGATAACAATCGAAAACACGAAATCCGTATGGGCTTCCGGCAGATAACCACGCTTCTCGATAGAATTTCCCAATCCCAGTCCGAACCAGCCTCCATTAACCATGGCATAGTAGGAATTTGCAAGCTGGTGTCCTGCACCCGCCAAGTCATTAAAGGGATTAAAGAAGGCACTAAAACGTTTAGCAACGTAACCAAATACCGGTATCTGAGAGAACTTTTCAACCCCAACAAAGCGAATGACAGACAAGACTAACATTGAGCTCCCTGCCAAGAGAGCCAGAATGGTCGAGAACCAACGATAGGCGATCCCACTAACCGTATACATGATGAGCGCCACCAAGACCAAGATGGTCGCATTTCCCAAGTCTGGGAAAATTCCTAAGCTACCAATCAGAACTAGCAGAACAAAACGCCAGTCGTTAAAAGCTCGAGGTAACCATTGATTTTGGGTCAAAACCTGGAAGTCATAAACCGCAATCTCATCCTGTTCCTTTGAAAATCGATGTGCCAGGTACCAGATGATGATAATCTTAAGGTATTCAGCCGGCTGAATCGTTACAGGTCCTACAGAGATCCATCCGTATGCTCCATTGACAGGTGTCCCGACCAGACGCGCTAGGGCTAAAAGAACCATCTCCACAATCATCACGATAAAAATGAGACGTCCATTTCTTAGGAAACCTAATTTTAATTTATAGATTAAGGCAATCAAAACCAAACTAGCTACCCAGAAAATCCCCTGGTTACGTACCAATTGAAAAGCGCTTTTTCCTTCTTCAATTAGGGTTGCACTCGTTGTCGAGTAAACTACAATCAACCCCAAAATTGACAGAAGAAAATAAGGAATCAAAATGGAATAGTTTAGTAGGTGCCTTTTACTAATTTTCATATTTCACCACTCTAATAGGAACAGAGGTGATTGTCCCTAATTCCGTTTTATTTTCTAGTTTTGATTGTTATTATACCACTTTTTCAGAAAGAAAAAAACTATTATCCTTTAATCCTTCGAATTTTACTTATTTTTTGTCTTCAAGCATAAAAAATACAAACCTCAAATGAGATTTGTATTTTCATTGCTTAATTAGATGAAGAGCTACTGCTTGAACTTGAGCTTGAGTCACCACCACCGATGTATTGGGTGAAGATGTTTTGGAAGGCTTGATCTTTGACTTTGATATTAGCAGCTTGCAATTCTTTACCAATTACTCCTTGAACAAAGGCAGAATCATTTTGTTTTTGAGTCAAGATGATTGTCTTCAATTTTTCTTTGTAATCATCCAAGTTAGAAGATTTTTCTGTCTTCTTCGTTACTTTGATGATGTAGAACTGATTGCTGTAGGCTTGTGTTCCAGTAGCTGTAATCACATCAGAAATACCATTCACATCCAAGGCAAAGGCTGCTTTTTTGACTTGTTCTGGAAGTTCTGTAGAAGCAGAGTCAAAAGTGATTTCGCCACCATTTTCTTTTGTTTTATCGTCGTTAGAGTATTCTTTAGCAAGCTGGGCAAAATCCGCACCTTCTGCTTTGGCTTTTTCAAGCACTTCTTTTGCCTTGTCTTCATTGTCCATACGGATGATTTGAGCCGTTACATCTGGTGTGTAAGACTCAAAAGCTTTTTGGTAGGCTTCGTCTGTCAACTCACTCTCAGCAGCCTTCTTAACTGCCAATTCAACCAATTTGCTGGTGCGAATTTGAGCTTTACGAGTTTCAGCAGTCATACCTGCCCGTTGAAGTACGCTGTTGTAGCTATCACCGTATTTCTTTTGTTCTTCAGCAACGGCGTCATCCACATCTTTATCCGTTACCTCTGATCCATATTGTTGTTCGAATACTTTTTGGATGGTCATATTTAGCAAGACTTGTTGCGCAGTTGGATTATTCTTTACTTCTTCAAAGAATTGATGTTCTGTAATCACATCACCCTTCATGCTGATCAAATCTTTTCCTTCAGAACTGTTTGAACAAGCTGCAAGTGTTGCTACTGATAAAAGTGTGATGGCTCCTGCCATAAGTTTTTTCTTCATGTTTACTCCTTTTACGGTAAGTGTTACTTTATCTATTTTACTATAATTTCTTAAATTTTTCTGAAAATCATTTTTCATCAGGTAGCTGTACATCTGCTACATTTTTTCGTAGCATGAGAATACCGTCTCCAAGTGGAACTAAAGTTGCTGTTAGACCTGGATTGTCCAAAGTTGCGTCGAAAAGTCTTTGCAAACCACGATAAATGGTTCGTTGACCACGGCGGACTTCCATGATGTCCTTGGCAACATCTCCTCCTTGAAAAATATCATCCAAGACAACCACTCCACCAACTTCAAGTCGTTTGAGGATTTCAGGTAGAAAGACGATGTACTTGGACTTAGCCGAATCCATAAAGACAAAGTCATAAGTTTCTGTCAGGCTAGACAAAACATCGACGGCATCTCCCTCTAAAAGAGTGATTTGCTTACGACTGTCAAACTGGGCAAAGTTTTCCTTGGCAAAGCCTATCATCTCAGGATTACGGTCAATGGTTGTAATCTTGGCATCTGGCGCATGTTCCGCCATCAAGAGGGCTGAAAAGCCAATTGCCGTCCCAATCTCCAAAATGTTCTTGGGCTGTATGGTCTCCATGAGAAACCGGAAGTAGGCAACTGTTTCATGAGGAATGATAGGAATATTTTCCTTACGAGCAAAGGTTTCCAATTCTTTCAAAGAACCAGTCACCTGCTTTTGACGCTGGCGCATGAGTTCAACGATTTCTTCCTTGACGACGGGCCGGCGCATGTTATGGTTGGCATTTTTACTATAAGACTCTACCATCTTAAGCTAGTCCCAATTTTTCAACAAGGGCTTCAAACTCGTTCAAGCGACGTTCAAAGACTGCAAAGGCATCGTTGAGATAGTCTTCCTTCTCCATATCCACTCCCGCTTTTCTCATAACATTGAGCGGATAGTCTGACTTACCTGCCTTGAGGTAGTCGATATAGCGGTCACGGTCTTCTTGACTACCATGAACAATCTTTTCAGCCAAGGCTGAAGCAGCTGCAAAACCTGTTGAATACTGATACACATAGTAGTTATAGTAGAAGTGCGGAATGCGCGCCCACTCGTATTGGATTTGAGTATTGTCTTCCTTGCTGAGTCCATAGTACTCTTGGTTCAAGTCAGCGTAGAGTTTATTAAGGAAATCACTTGTCAAGACTTCTCCATTTTGATCTGCTTGATGGATAGCATGTTCAAACTCAGCGAATTGAGTTTGACGGAAGACTGTTCCACGGAAACCATCTAGGAAGTTATTGAGAATAGCAAAGCGTGTTGCGTCGTCTTCTACTTCTTCCAACAATTTCTCTGTCAAGATGTTTTCATTGGTCGTTGAGGCAATCTCAGCCAAGAAGATAGAATAATCTCCGTAAACATAAGGCTGAGTTTCACGAGTATAGCTAGAGTGCATACTGTGACCTGTTTCGTGTACAAGGGTAAAGAGATTGTCTAGATTGTCCTGCCAGTTTAAAAGCATGAAGGCATTGGTATCGTAAGAGCCTCCAGAATAGGCACCAGAACGCTTGCCTTGATTTTCATAAACATCAATCCAACGCTCGCTAAAAGCACGTTTGACACGACTCAAGTAATCGTCACCCAAGACCGCCAAGGCTTCCTCTGCCTTTTTCAAGGCTTCTTCATAAGTAAAGCTGTATTCTACTGACGAAAGTGGTGTGTAAACATCGTACATCTTGAGGTCGGAAATTCCCAAGATTTTAGAACGAAGGTTAAGGTATCGATGCAAGAGTGGCAAGTGCTTGCGAACTGCTGCTACTAGATTGTCATAGACACTCTCTGGAACAAAGTTTGCTGCGAGGGCTGCATGGCGAGCACTCTTATAGTTGCGAACTTTTGCGCGGTAGTTTTGCACTTTAACATTTGTCTGCAAAGTCTTAGCATAAGTATGTTGGAATTGCTCGTATGTCGCATAAAGGGCTTCATAGGCACCACGACGCACTTCACGGTTTTTAGATTCCATCAAACGGATGTAAGTACCGTGTGAGAGTTGTACTTCATTGCCTTCGTCATCAAGAACGTATGGGAAGCTAATATCCGCATTATCCAAAATAGCAAAGGTTTCACTAGCAGCGCCAAAGATTTCTCCTGCTCCAGCAAGCAATTCTTCCTCACGTTGTGAAAGAACATAATCTTTCTTTTGCAAGAGCTTGTCAAAAAAATGTTTGTAAACTTGGAGTTTTGGTTGAGCTTCTAGGAAGGCAGCATACTGCTTTTCGCTAACCTCCATAAACTCAGGTTCATAGAATGAAAAGGCTTGTTCTAACTGACTGTACAGGGTCACTGCCTTAGCATAGTACTCTTGATACTTGGCTTCACGCGTGTCCTGATCATTTTTCATATGCGCATAGACATAAAGCTTTTCAACTTGGCGTTCCAAGTCAAGTGAGAATTCTGTAATCTCAAGCAAACTGTCTGCACTATCCAAGAGATGCCCCTCATACTGAGATGCTGTTTGTACTTTTTCAGTTAAATCTTTCAAGGCTTCTTCCCAAGCCTGGTCTGTTGGGTAGATTGTTGAAAGATCCCATGTATCTTTTTCATTTATTTCATGTCGTTGTAATACCATAAGATTCCTCCATCCTTTCTATTTTACCACATTTTTTGAGAAATATAAGTGATAAAAGGCTGGTGGATAGAGCTTTTGGCGATTATTTTTCGGATTTTTTTGATAGTAAGCCTGAAAATTTCTATAATAGCTAGTCAAATCCGTTTCAATCTGCAAAAAATCACTTGATTCTATCGGCTTGACTTGAGGATACCAGTCGTCCAGTTGACGGTTTAATAGATTGTCTCCTTGCTGATAGGCCTCCTCCTGCTTTTTCATCCAGTAAGGCGTTTGGTAGTACAACTGTTGGCGAATGTAGTGACAGATAGTGGTATCTTGCACAACTGCAAAACAAGACAGTTTTTGTTTCTGATAAGGAAATCGTAAAATTTCCAAGAGATTTCCTTGGCCATAGGGAAATTCCTTGACCTGAAAATGAAGCTTGCCACGTAGGTCCTGATGCAGAAGATATTTCAGTCTCAAAACTTGCTTTTTGAGATCTAGTTCCCAAGCATAGAAACCCATATTTTGACTATAATAGAGAAATCCCCTTTGCAGTTGTGTTAATCGCTCTTTTAACCAGAGTTTTTCTCCCAGTAGCCAGATAACCTGATATCCTTGGCTACGGTATCCTTGGCTTCTATCACCTAAAAGCTTTTGAGACAAGGGGCTGCACTGAACCTCCAGAGCTAGTTTCTCATTGACAAGAACATCCGCTATCTGCTGGATCTCGGGAAGAGCGTACTCTAAGGCAACCTGACAGTCTTTCTTGGCCCAGTGATAAAGGGCCTCTTTGTTGCCCAAGTGTTCTGGACTTTCATTCTCGAATATAGCGATGCAATCTCTTAACCTTTCATGGGCAAAGTGCGTTCGAATGCTCTGTCCTTGGCGTAACCGTAGTCCGCCTCCACAGGCTGGACAAGTATAAGCTTGCTTGGTCACATCTTTTTCGAGGGCATTTACCAAATTCCCCTTGGCATCTTTGGCTACAAACATGGTCTACCTCCTTTTCTCATTTATTCGAAAAAGAAGTAAAAAAGGCTGGAATTCCAGCCTTTCATGATATTACTTCTTATCTTTTTTGTCTCTTAGAATATTTTTTTAGCATGGGAATGAGATTGGGAATCTGCTCACTTCTAATGACCATCACACCGTATTCTTGACAGCGATTGGCATAAACAGGATTGATTTTCCCCGTACAGACAATTAACTTGAGGCAACTCTCTCCAGCAAAATGATTGGCGTAGACTTCTAGCTCATTGATGGCTTCAACTGATAAATCGGTCATCTTGCAAGAGATAAAGGTAATCGAGCGCCCCTTTCTCAGAATGACATCAATCTCATTTTGGACATTGTCCGCTTCTGGAAAGATACCATTCCAATCAATCTCACCGCCTATCATGCACTCATCAAACAGCTGAGATTCGAGCGCCAAGAGATAGAGATACAACTCTAAAATATGTCCTTTGTTGCGACAAAAGACTTGAGCTTCTTGACTTGGAAAGCTGTAGCTTACTCGCTCCTTGTCCTCTCTTTCAATACGAAGCATCCCCGCATCCACTAGTAAGGGGATGACGGATTCTGGATAGTGGTAATACTTGCCATTGTTTTCCAGTATCTTTTCAGTTTCAGCATATAGATCATTGGTCTTTGCTAGAGAGAAAAATTGGGTCACTTGGTACCAGTGGGCTGGATTGGAAATGGCAGAGATAGCTAGCTTTTTGATGGCTGCAATTTGCTGAGCTGAGTGGATAGGGCGTTTGGATTTGAGTATTTTTCCACCACGCAAGGCTATCAACTGTTGGATGCTTAGGGTAGGAATGTCCAAATCTTCTTTTTCCAACTGACCAGCCACCCACTTGTATTGTTTTCCCCGCTCGACATCCATCGCCACGATGGGGAGCTGCCGATCCAAGCCATACTGATAGAGAGATAAGGCTAGTAGAGAATCTCCGCCAAAAACATCGAGAAGGACTTGGTCGTAACCTGCTAGGCAATAATCTAATTGGTCCGCTAGTTGTTCTAAGGATAGCTGACGAAAGGTCACTCGTTGGATATGGGGGACTTCATCCAGGATAAAATGGCGCAGTGAAAGTTTATCATTACTGCTTATTTTCGTCAAAGATAGGAAGAGAATCTCGTCACAATCACTGACAAAAGCTTGGTAGACATTCTTTTCCAATACATGCCGATCATACAGTTCCACCAAAAGACTCGTCATTGGACCACCTCCATCATCTACAACATCTTGCGCCGAGAGTGACAGCAATACAATACAGCTCTACTGCTCAGATTTCCTACTTCTAGTATAGCATAAAATCCTGCTTGCCCCAATCTGCCGCCACAAACAAAAACGAATAGAAAGCTTCATAAGTGGTTTCTATTCGCTTGTTGGTGTTTGATTTACTTGATTTACTTGATTTTTCTGGCTAGCATAGTCGCAAAGCGTAGTTGAATCCGATTGCCATTTTCATCACGACGGTGCAAATGACCTGGATTTTCATTGTACTTAACCAATTCCCAATCTTTGTAGTAGTCCGCCAACTCCCCTTCTTTAAAAGTGAATGGGAAGTTGACTGAGCAAGGATAATCCTCTGTATCCATGGCACAGACGATAAGGTTATAGCCACCAACCGTGGTGTGCTCCTGCATATTTTGGATGATAGCTGGAATACGGTCCGCTTGAAGAAACATGAGAACAACTGTCGATATGATAAAATCATAGTCTCGGCTAATGCTGGCTGAATTGATATCATAAAGTCCAACAGGCATGTCTAGATCCTCTTGCTCTACGATGCTTTGCAAGATTTCCAGAGATAGTTCATTTTGATCCACAGCTGTCACATCAAAACCTTGTTGTGCTAAGAAGAGAGAGTTACGGCCTTGACCACAACCCAAATCCAAGGCTCTTCCTGGTTTTACCGTCTGCATAGCCTCAAGAATCTCTGAATGGACTGGATTGGTCTGGTACTTCTTAGAAAAGTAATCCTCAGGTTTACAATAAAATTCCAAGTACCATTCTACATCATCTGTCGCAGCCTCTACTCGGTGCCAGGCTTGCGGTTGCGCCATAGGATTGTCGGCCCCTGCTTGGAAAAGGTGTTCAGCTAGAACCTCACCATCCTCTGTCAACTCAATAAACTTAAGAGCCCCTTTCAAAACAGTGATTTTCCCCCATGTGCCAACCTTTGTATTGTGCTTCTGTTGGACAGCTTCGGGCATGGTCTGTTTGTTCCACAAGGGCATTCGTTTATAGGCAATTAGTTTTTCCATTTTACTTCCTCTTCTTAACGCTGGTTGACAGCTTTCATCACACGCGCGATGTCGCGGTTTTGTTCACGTCGCTTGATCGACTCTCGTTTATCATAGTCATGTTTCCCTTTTGCTAAACCTAAAAGGAGCTTGGCGTAGCCATCTTTGATGTAGACTTTAAGGGGAACAAGGGTCATCCCTGTCCCTTTGGTCTCTTGTTCCAATTTTTGAATTTGCTTCTTATGGAGCAGGAGTTTGCGACGACGTTCCGGTTCCTGGTTCCAGATATTGCCCTCTTCGTAAGGGGCAATATGAACATTGCTCAGCCAGACTTCCCCATTTTTTACTTGGGCAAAGCCGTCCTTGAGATTGATTCGAGCCGCTCGTACACTCTTGATTTCCGTTCCGGTCAGGACCATTCCTGCCTCTAGCGTATCTACGATTGTATAGTCGTGGTGCGCCTTTTTATTTTGTGCGACGACCTTTCCCTCGCCCTTTGCCATACTTGGCTCCTTTCTTAGCTACTTCTTTGTAAAAAGGTTTCTTTCCCTTTTTCTTCTTGTCTTTTTGTGAATGCTTGTGCTTATCATTTGAGTGCCCTGATTTTCTCTTGTCTTCCTTCTTGTCTGAACGACGACTTGAACCACGACCTCTGTCTTTGCGCCCAGCTTGTTTCAAACCTTTTTCGATGACATCAAACTCACTTGGGATATAAGAGAAGTCAATCTCACCTGTCATCTTATCCGCTCTTTCAACCCGAATTCGAATTTGCTGTCCTACACGGAAAGTTGTTCCTGATTTTTCCCCACGAAGAGTCAAATCCCGTTCATTAAAATGATAAAATTCAGGCAAATTGGTGATGTGAATCAAACCTTCGACTGTATTTGGTAATTCTACAAAGAGACCGAATTTGACGATGCTGGATACAACTGCATCATACTCTTCGCCGACGTATTCTTCCATGTACTCAGCCTTTTTCATGGCTTCGACTTCACGCTCTGCCTCGATAGCACGACGCTCACGGTTAGAAGACTGGGTTGCAATCTCTGGAATCACTTGCTCAAAATGCTCTGCTATTTCCTTAGAACGTCCGTAGTCCCGAATCATACGGTGAACAAGGAGGTCTGGATAACGGCGAATGGGACTAGTAAAGTGAGTGTAATAGTCGGCAGCAAGACCATAGTGGCCGTGATTGTGCTCAGAATAGCGAGCCTGCTGCATGGAACGAAGAAGCATCATGGACAATACATCCGCATAGGGTTCTCCCTCAACAGCACGCATGATGTCTTGAAGCGCCTCCTGACTCATCTCACTGGCAGTCCCATAAATCCGCAAGCCAAAGCTCGAAGCATAATCAATAAACTTCTGAACTTTTTCAGCCTTGGGCTCCTCGTGGATTCGATAAATGAAAGGCAAATCCAGCTTACTAAAGTGTTCGGCAACCGTTTCATTAGCAATCAACATGAAGGACTCAATCATCCGCTCAGCAACACCACGCTGACGAAGAACGATATCCATAGGCTTACCTTTTTTATCCACTAGAATCTTTGCTTCGCTGGTATCAAAGTTAAGGGCGCCACGTTTCACACGCATGCTTTCTAGCCTTTCATGAAGCTTGGCCATGAGCTCGATACTAGGAACAATTTTCTTAAACTCTCGTCTTTTTTCCTCGTCACCTGCTAAGATATCATTGACAGCGCTATAGGTCATACGAAAACTAGTCTTGATAACCGTTTGGGTAATGGTGTAATTAACTACACGACCATGTTTATCAATTTCCATAATGGCAGACTGGGTCAAGCGGTCAACTTGAGGATTGAGAGAGCAGATACCATTTGACAAACGTTCTGGTAGCATAGGCACTACACGGTCTGTCACGTAGACAGAAGTTGCGCGGTTAAGGGCTTCCTTGTCAAGGGCAGAGCCCTCAGTCACATAGTAGGAAACATCCGCGATGTGAACTCCGAGTTCCATATTGCCATTTTTCAAAGCCTTGATATGAACTGCGTCGTCCAAGTCCTTGGCATCTGCACCATCAATGGTAAAAGTGATTTCATCTCTCAGGTCCAGACGACCTTCCATATCCTTTTGAGACGGAGCATCAGGCACACTTTCCGCCTCCTTGAGAACAGCTTCTGGAAATTCTGAGACAATATCCATGGATTCCAAGACTTCAAGGACATCAATCCCAGCATCAGTCGAGTGTCCTACCACGTCCAGTACACTAGCGACAAAGAAATCATGTTTCTTACTTGGGTATTTGTCGATAAAGACCTTGAGAACTTCCGTTCCCTCTAGTTTAAGAGCTGGTTTCTTAACATAAATTGGCTGGCTGATTTTCTGATTCTTTGAACGGATGTAGCCCGCATACTTAGGTTTTTCCTGATCCAGAACGATTTGCCCGACAACTGTCGTCAGACTATGCTCTAGGATATCGATAATCTTGGCTTCTGCTGCAGTTCCTTTGTTACGGTCAGCGACTTTCTTGATGACCACCTCTACGGTATCACCATCAATGGCATAGTTGACATCGTTTTTTCCTACAAAAAGGTCGTCCTCGTCCCCTTCTAGACTGACAAAGCCAAAGCCGTTTTTATGGGCATGAAAAATCCCTTTGAGGGTAATTTCATGTTTCTTCTTTTGGTCCAGACATAAGCTACCATCATCTTCAAAACGAATCTGGTGCTTTCTTTCCATCAGAGACAGGGTTTTAATCAACTCACGGAAATCCTTAGATCCATCTTTTCCGAGAGCCTGAGCTAGGTCATTGACCGTCACTCGCCCCTTCTCTTGCAAATATTCTTTTATTTTATCTTTCATATTTTCTTTCTAGATTTTTATAATTTTTTTGATTGATAACTTTAGAAGTGTCATTGAAAATAAAAATAGGCTAAGACCTAGTCTCGCCCATTTCTTATCTACTTGATAATACCGTCAATGCTAAGGCAATGGCTAGCCAGAAAAAGACTAAAATACCTGTCAAACGTTGCATCACAGCTTCAAAACCACGCGCCTTACTACGTTCAAACAAATCACCTGAGCTGGCATCAAATACATTGCTGGATTGGTTCTTAGTTGGTTGCATGAAAATCGCAATCACAATCACAACAGATAATACTAATAAAATGGTTAACAATAGGTTATACATATCAAACTCCTTAAAATCCCTATTATTTTACCATAAAATCTACTTAGATTCAAGATGTAGGGTTACTTTTCTTTCCTTGGGACAATACTTTAAAACCTCAATCTTGTCAGGATGAGTTTTGGAGTTCTTACTGGTTAGATAATTCATGCTGCCGCAAGAGGAGCACTTGAGATTGATTTTTACTCGCACTAGATTTCCTTTACTTTTAATAATGATCTAAATTGCACTATGTTACATAAACAACTGAAAGTTACACAGGCTGCTGTCGCATAAAAGACAGCATGGTAGCCCAAATATCCTGCAACTGCGGATCCCGCCATGGGTCCAATCACTCCACCGAGGTAAAAAAAGACTTGGTTGAAGGCAAAAATTCTTGAAATTCCAAACTTTGGAGTCATTTTGCTGAGAAGGGCATTGACTCCCGGTATGAGAGCTCCCGTTCCCAAACCAAAGAGAAAACGGTACAAGCCGAGTTGAAGGGGACTGGTTGCATGGGCACAAAGAAGGTAAATGATGACAGAATAAATCTGCGCTACAACTAACAATCTATGATTCCCTACCTTATCGCCAAGTTTTCCTAGAACTCCAGCACTCATCATGCTAGAAAATCCCATGCTGGATACGATCAATCCAGATACAAGGAGGAGATTTGCAGTCTGCCCTAAGTCCCGAACATAGAGAGCTAGAATGGGACCAATTGATTGAGCTGAAAATTGAATGACAAAGCTGGTTAAAAATAGGTTTATTAAAAGCCTAGGATACTTAAAAGAAGAAAATACTTCTTTCGTTGGGATAGCCTTCTCCTTAGCAACTGGCTGAAAATCTTCCTTGATAAAGAAAATGGTTAGGATTGCAGCCAAAAATAAGAAAGCACCTACCAATAAAAAGACATTACGAATGCCAAAAATTTCAGCAATAAAGCCTCCAACAAAGGGACCCGTCAGTGTTCCTGCAACAACACCTGTAGATAGAGTTCCAAGAGCCGCTCCAGACTTATCTTTAGGTACCTGACTGGCAATCAAGGCTGTTGCATTGGGGACAAAACCAGTAAATACACCATTGAGCAAGCGCAGAAAGAGCAGCCAATAGATATTCGGCACAAAGGCCAAACCTCCCATCGTAACGGTCATGGCAAGACCTGCTCGAATCATCATGGGTTTTCGACCGTACTTATCAGCAAGAATACCCCAGATGGGAGAAACTAGAGCTGCTGAAACAGCTGAAACTGAGATGGCTAACCCAGCGTAGAAAGCAACTTGGTCGCTTTCAATTCCCAACTGCTCTACAAAGATAGGCATGAAAGGAACGACCAGGGAAATACTAGCTCCCGTTAGAAAACTACCGAACCAGGCGACACGAAGATTCTCTTTCCAACTAATCTCTTGCACAGCTATCGCCTCCTTCAAGTAACTTCACTACTTGACTCACAAGCTGATCACGACTGCCATTGTTATCTAATATATGACTCGCCAATTTTGTCTTTTCTTCTAAAGACCACTGAGCTGCCAGACGGGACTCTGCTACTTCCTTAGAAAGTTGATCCCGTTTCATGAAACGTTCTACCTGAACATCCCGGTTCACATAGACCAGCCATGTTTCATCAAACCAGTTGGCGTAGTCCTGTTCAAAAAGCAGGGGAATATCCATGAAAAAAATCGTTTCTGTCTGGGCTAACTGGTCTCTTAATGCAGCCAATTCCTCACGAATAATCTCTCCTTGGGTTTGCTTAGACCATTCCCGCTCCTCAGGATTTGAAAAGATGAGACTAGCTAGGAGAGGGCGATTGAGTTCTCCATTTTCTAAGATAATTTCCTGTCCAAAATGCTGGACTAAGACCTGATATAGGCGCCCACCAGGTTTTTGTAGCTGGTGAACAACTGCATCAGCATCTACTACTTGAAAGCCTTTTTGTCTTAGAAAATTTGTCACAGTTGATTTCCCCGAAGCAATTCCTCCTGTGATTCCGATGATTTTTCCCATCAGCCCCTCCTTTGACACTGGGGACAAAAATGAGTTCCGCGTCCACCGAGCTGGATTTTCTCAATGATGGTGCCACAGCGTGAACATGCTTGACCAGTCTTATCATAGACCTGATGAAAATCCTGCATGGTTCCATCTTCCCCAAAGGCATTGGTATAGGTCCGAATGGTTGATCCCCCTTTTTCAACAGCCTGTCCCAAAACAGCAATGGTCTGGTCATGAATGGCTGACGCTTCTGCTGCTGTCAAAGTTTGGGAAGGTCTAGCTGGATGAACCTGAGCTCGCCAAAGAACCTCATCCACATAGATATTGCCAAGGCCAGCTACCAAGGTCTGGTCTAGGAGATGGGATTTGATAGGCTTTTTAGACTTGGCTAGGGCAGATTGAAAGACCTGCAAATCAAAGTCCTGCTCTTTTGGCTCAGGCCCTAGTTTTTTAGAAACAAAGTAAGCTTCCAATAGGTCGGGTGTCAGCAGTTCCATGGTACCAAACTTGCGTACGTCCTCATATACAAGAGTGCCACCATCCTCGAACTCAATGAAAACATGGGCGTGCTTGCGTTCAGGAACCTGGTCTGGATAGTAAAAATACTTGCCCTCCATCCGCAGATGGGAAATCAAGACCTTGTCTGTCAGGTAGAAAAGCAAATATTTGCCACGACGTCCCATTGACTCAATTACTTGGCCAGGCACTTGCTTTTGAAACTCGTCCAAATCTGTCTTGATCATCTTAGGATAACGAACCTCTATACTCGAAATCTTCTTTCCCAAAATTAATTTCTCTAAGCCACGACGAACCGTTTCAACCTCAGGTAATTCAGGCATAGATCCTCCTTCTGTAAAAACAAGAAGCAGGCATGAGCCCACCTCTACTTAGTATTCTTTTTCATTATAGCCAAAGTCAGCCAAATCTAGCTTTTTATCACGCCAGTTTTTCTTGACCTTGACCCAAGTTTCTAGGAAAACCTTGTCCCCTAGCATGAGTTCAATATCACGACGGGCCATGGTCCCAATTTTTTTGAGCATAGCGCCACCTTTTCCAATGATGATGCCTTTTTGACTATCACGCTCAACCATAATGGTAGCTCGGATATGAACCTTGTCTGTCTCTTCGTCACGCTTCATAGAGTCAACCACCACTGCGACTGAGTGAGGAACCTCTTCACGAGTTAAATGAAGAACTTTCTCACGAATCATTTCGGATACCAAGAATCGCCCATGTTTTCTTATCGCCTCGCAACTGCAGAAGCACACGACCCTCCTCGTCTGCCAGAATTCCACCAGCAAAATTCAGTATAACCTTATCATGCCTCACCTTGGAGCGAATATAGGAAATATAGTCTTGGGGCATATTTAATACTTTCTAATCTAAATTTTCAATATCATTTATAAAAAACGATAGCAAGGCTTTTTCTTTAACTCTTGAGACACCTAAATCATTTCTCATTTCATTCATTAGTTGTTCTGAGATTTTGAGTAATTTTTTACCATCCGAATCAGAAGTAGCAACTTTTCGGAATTCCATCCATTTTTCGACAACTTTTCTAGAACCCCATAACGTTATTTCTTTACTAAATTTTATCAAATCTGCAATTTGTTCCTCAGATGGATATGGCGAATTTTCTTTATCAGATTGATTTATTTTATATATCATTTCAACAAAATGATAATAAGCCGTTTCACGTTTTTGCGTTAAATATTGTAACCTAGTCTGCTTTATATCAAAAATTACTTTAAATGTAGTCGTAGCAATGGTGACAAATCCTGTAATAATCGCAACAACTATGATTGCATCATATGTTTTTAGAATGGAGAACAACTTTAAAAACCAATTGAAAGAAAAATACAATACTCCTAAAATTAGTAGCAGACCTACCAAACCTAAAAAAGTATTTCTTTTATTTCCCTGCATAGTCCCACTTTATTAATCCCTTCACTTTACATAGAAATTTTTAATCATAAGAAGATAACCAACCCAAACTCCTCGACTTATAACTAAACATCAAGCTACTCTTAAGTTTTAATACTCCTTCTCATTATAACCAAAGTCAGCCAAATCTAGCTTTTTATCGCGCCAGTTTTTCTTGACCTTGACCCATGTTTCTAGGAAGACCTTATCTCCTAGTATAAGTTCGATATCACGACGGGCCATGGTTCCAATTTTCTTAAGCATAGCGCCACCTTTACCAATGATAATGCCTTTTTGGCTGTCGCGCTCCACCATGATGGTTGCACGGATGTGAACCTTGTCTGTCTCTTCGTCTCGTTTCATAGAGTCAACCACTACGGCAACTGAGTGAGGAATCTCTTCACGAGTTAGGTGCAAGACTTTCTCACGAATCATCTCTGAAACCAAGAAACGCTCAGGATGATCTGTGATTTGATCAGACGGAAAGTACTGGAAACCTTCCTCAAGATTTTCACTGAGGATGTCAATTAGACGAGAAACGTTATTTCCCTGAAGAGCTGAGATCGGAACAATTTCCTTAAAGTCCATCTGGTTACGGAAGTCATCAATCTGAGCCAAAAGCTGATCTGGATGGACCTTGTCAATCTTATTCACCACCAGAATCACAGGAACCTTGGCAGCTTTCAGACGCTCGATAATCATATCGTCGCCCTTACCACGTGGCTCATCAGCTGGCACCATGAATAGAACAGTGTCTACTTCACGAAGGGTGCTGTAGGCAGATTCCACCATGAAATCTCCAAGAGCAGTCTTAGGCTTATGAATCCCTGGCGTGTCGATAAAAACGATTTGTTCCTTATCAGTGGTGTAAATCCCCATAATTTTATTGCGCGTCGTTTGCGCCTTATCACTCATGATAGCAATCTTTTGCCCCATAACGTGATTCAAAAAGGTTGACTTCCCAACATTAGGACGTCCTAAAATGGCCACAAAGCCTGATTTAAATGTCATAATTTCCTCTTAGTGTTTAAAATAATAAATCCCAAATGCGTGGGAGAAAGATAAGTGCACCTGTTACCGCAGCAAAAAGAGAGACCACCAACACGGCTCCTGCCGCCATGTCCTTGGCTTTCTTTGCCAACATAGAAAAGTGGTAATGACTGGCTAGATCCACCACATTTTCAATAGCGGAGTTAATAATCTCAAAGGCCACTACCAAGAAAATGCTCATTAGGAGAAAGAGCCATTCGATTCGTGACACCTGAAAAACAAAACCTGCAAGGATAACCACAAGGGCTGTCACTGCATGTTTTCGCATATTGCGTTCTTCCTTGATCGCAGTCAGAATTCCTGTAAGGGCAAATTCTAAACTGGATACCAGGTCACGATTTTTCCATTTTCGTTTATTGTCTTGTGAGTCCATAGGCTGTTAAAATTTCTTCTTGTAAACCGAACATCTCCGCTTCTTCTTCCGGAGTGTAGTGATCATAGCCGTTAATATGTAAAAAGCCGTGTACTGCCAAGAAGCCCATCTCACGCTCAAAGCTGTGACCGTATTCCTCAGCCTGCTCATGCGCTTTATCGATAGAGATAAACAATTCCCCAATATAGGCATCAAACTCAGACATCATCTCTGCCAATTCAGGATTTTCAAGCAAATCCTCTTCGTCAAAGGCAATATCCAACTCTGGCTTATACTCAAGGCTGATGACATCCGTCGGACGATCGGTGTCACGGTACTCGAGGTTGAGTTCGTGACTACGCTCGTTGGTCACAAAAGTGACTGCCATTTCCTTGTCTTCTTTTCCTATTTTTTGGGCTGCAAATTCCAAAATTTCTTGGGTTTGTTGCAAGATTTCTTGTGAAACTTGACCAGTTTCATCTACCATTTCAATATACATGTACTTCTCGATTCTCTTTACTTGGCTTTATTATACCATATTTCCATGATTTTATTCTACCTTTTTGATATAATACTATGGAATACAATCACAAGGAGAGAACGATGTCATTTGACGGATTTTTTTTACACCACATGGTTGAGGAATTGCGAAGAGAGTTAGTCAATGGTCGCATCCAGAAAATCAATCAACCTTTTGAACAAGAGTTGGTCTTGCAAATCCGCAGCAATCGCCAAAGCCATCGCCTGCTCCTCTCTGCTCATCCCGTTTTTGGTCGTATCCAGCTGACCCAAACGACTTTTGAAAATCCAGCCCAACCTTCGACTTTTATCATGGTGTTGAGAAAATATTTGCAGGGTGCTATGATTGAGTCGATTGAGCAAGTGGAAAATGACCGCATTGTGGAGGTCACGGTTTCTAATAAAAACGAAATTGGGGATCATATCCAGGCTACCTTGATTATCGAGATTATGGGCAAACACAGCAATATTCTCCTCGTGAATAAAAGTAGACATAAAATCCTCGAAGTCATTAAACACGTTGGTTTTTCACAAAACAGCTACCGCACCTTGTTGCCTGGATCGGCCTATATCGCTCCGCCAAGCACGGAATCGCTCAATCCTTTCACAATCAAGGATGAGAAGCTCTTTGAAATCTTGCAAACACAGGAAATGACGGCTAAAAATCTTCAAATTCTCTTTCAAGGTCTAGGACGCGATACGGCAAACGAACTGGAAAGTCTATTGGTTCATGACAAACTGTCTACTTTCCGAAACTTTTTCGATCAAGAAACCAAGCCTTACCTAACGGAGACTTCCTTCAGTCCAGTTCCTTTTGCAAATCAGGTGGGAGAGACTTTTACCAGTCTTTCTGCCTTGCTTGACACTTACTATAAGGACAAGGCTGAACGGGACCGCGTTAAACAGCAAGCCAGCGAACTGATTCGTCGTGTTGAAAATGAACTTCAGAAAAATCGACATAAGCTTAAAAAACAAGAAAAAGAGTTACTAGCGACAGACAATGCTGAGGAATTTCGCCAAAAAGGGGAATTGCTAACAACCTTCCTCCACCAAGTGCCTAACGACCAAGACCAGGTTATCCTAGACAACTACTACACTAATCAACCTATCACCATTGCGCTTGATAAGGCCTTGACTCCCAGCCAGAATGCTCAACGCTATTTTAAACGTTACCAGAAGCTCAAAGAAGCTGTAAAATACCTGACTGAGTTGATCGAAGAAACCAAGGCAACCATTCTCTATCTGGAAAGTGTGGAGACTGTGCTCAACCAAGCTGGACTGGAAGAAATCGCTGAAATCCGCGAGGAATTGATTCAAACTGGCTTCATTAGAAGACGCCAACGCGAGAAAATCCAGAAACGCAAAAAACCAGAACAGTATCTGGCGAGCGATGGCAAAACCATTATCTATGTTGGACGAAACAACCTGCAAAACGAGGAATTGACCTTTAAAATGGCCCGCAAGGAAGAACTCTGGTTCCATGCCAAGGACATCCCTGGAAGCCACGTCGTCATCTCAGGAAATCTCAATCCTTCTGACGAAGTCAAGACAGACGCAGCCGAACTAGCAGCCTACTTTTCCAAAGGACGTTTGTCAAATCTAGTTCAGGTGGATATGATTGAAGTTAAAAAACTCAACAAACCAACTGGTGGAAAACCTGGCTTTGTTACCTATACAGGACAAAAGACCCTCCGTGTTACACCAGACCCAGAAAAAATCGCATCTATGAAAAAATCCTGATTTCTCTTGAAATCAGGATTTTCTATTACAAATTTACTCTGCAATCAAAGTTTCCAAAGCAACCTTCATCATATCGGTGAAGGTGTTTTGATTTTCTCAGCCAGTTTTTAATAACCATTAAAGAGCGAGATAGTGGTCAATAAATGAGATATTTTTCTATCTTCTAAAATTCTTTTATTGTCTCAATTTCGAAAATACTTCTCCTATCTTGCCTTCAATGACCAATGTAGCTTGGCTGTCTTGTGGAGTACTGGTTTTATTGATAAGGACCAGATTTGTCCCAGAAAAATAGTTTACTAGGCTAGCTGCGGGATAAACAACTAAGGAAGTCCCACCAATAATCAGCAAGTCAGCTTGCCGAATAGCTTGTGCAGCTTGGCTAAAGACATCCATGTCAAGTGATTCTTCATACAAGGTCACGTCAGGCTTGACCACCTTGCCACAGTCTAGGCAGTGGGGAACAGGTCCCTCGAGGGCCAGAAAACCAGTCAAGTTATAGAAACGTTGACAACCTAAGCAGTAATTTCGGTCCGCGCTCCCATGCAATTTAAAGACCTTTTGGGAGCCTGCCATTTCATGAAGACTATCAATATTTTGTGTCACAACAGCCTTTAGCTTGCCTGTCTTTTCCAAAGCAGCTAGATAAGTATGAGCAGCATTAGGCTTGGCTTCTGGATAAATCAGGTATTTCTTATAAAAGTCAAAAAAATCTTCTGGATAGCGCTCAAACATGGTCCGAGAAACGAGTTGCTCTGCCGTAAAATGACGGCCTAACTGATGACTATAAACACCATCTGAACTACGAAAATCTGGGATATTAGACTCGGTTGACACTCCTGCCCCTCCGAAAAAGACTATTCTGTGGCTTTTATCAATCAAATCTTGTAATAGTTCTATTTTATCCATCACATCTCTCCTTAAGTTGGGTTCTAAAAAAGTTGAAAATCAATAGTTGGATTTTCAACTCTTTCTTTATCATTGCTTAGATATTGAAAATAAATCACTTACAACAGTTCTTGTAACTAATGTAATTGAAAAGCTATTCTCTGATTACTCTGCAATCAATGTTTCCAATCCAACCTTCATCATATCGGTGAAGGTATTTTGGCGTTCTTCTGCAGTGGTATCTTCATCTGGATTGACCAAGCTATCAGAAATGGTCATGATAGCAAGTGCATCAACGTGATGTTGGGTAGCAAGATAGTAAAGAGCTGCTGCTTCCATTTCCACAGCCTTAACTCCCCATTTACCAAGCTCGATGTTCTTTTCAAAGTAGTTTGAGTAAAAGACATCTGATGACAAGACGTTCCCAACGTGGGTGGTCATACCGAGATCTTTGGCGATATGGTAGGCCTTGTCTAGCAAATCAAAGCTAGCGATTTGTGGGAAATCATACTGTGGCCAGTCGTTACGGATGATGTTTGAGTTGGTTGCAGCTGCTTGTGCCAAAACCAATTCACGGACATGAACATCCTCATTTAACGAACCCGCAGTTCCCACACGGATCAATTTTTTCACACCGTAGTCCACAATCAACTCACGCGCATAAATCGAAATAGACGGCATCCCCATACCAGTTCCCATGACAGATACACGGTGACCCTTATAAGTACCAGTGTAACCAAACATGTTACGCACTTCGTTAAAACAAACAGCATCTTCAAGGAAATTCTCCGCAATAAACTTAGCACGAAGAGGATCCCCCGGAAGAAGAATTTTATCAGCAATTTCACCCTGCTGAGCAGCAATATGGATAGACATAGTTAAGATATAAAGGGCGACAGAGAACAATGTAAACATAGGAAACTGACGAAGCATCGCAGATGCTAGACAGTTTATCTTTTTTACACAGTTCTCCGCCCGTATTCAGTTCAACAAATACGGTTTACCCATCCTTTCTTTCTTGATTTTAAATTTAAATATTTCGCAGAATAGTTAGCCCGAGTTTGACTATAACTCAGATACTCTGCCTTTCTGCAGTTCCTAGTTTACCAATGAATCTAAAAATGCATACAGTTTTGCATTCATTTCAGAGTAATCGTTTCTACGTAATTCTTCTGGTGTTTGAACGAAAGTGAACTTTTCACTTTGCTCTCTTAATTGCTCCTCACCATCCGCAGCAATCAATAATTCTACTGCGTCTGGATCAAATTCCAAATGAGCCTGAAAGGCATAATGTTTCGGACTAAAGCGAATAATTTGGCGTGGACAACCTTGACTGGTCGCCAGGACGACAGCATCCTCTGTCAGCCCTGGCATATCACCGTGCCAGTGGCCGGTTTCTAAGGTTTTTTCGAACAAGCTGACATGAGAATCTGTTAGACCTTGCATCGTCAATGTCACAGGATAAACGCCGATCTCGCGCTCTGGACTATGTTCATACTTCGCACCATAGGCAACAGACAGGAGCTGCGCACCAAGACAGACACCAACAATATAAATATCTGCAGCAATCGCTTCTTTCATAAAAGCAAGCTCAGCCTTTGGATCATAGTATGGGAAGTTTTCTCTATCCTCATCAGGTGATTGAGGACCACCCATAACAATCAGAAAATCAATCCCGTCAATTGTTTCAGGAAGAGGTTCTTTTTCATAAACCTTTGTTGATGTAATTTGATGACCTCGTTCTAGAGCCCATTTTAGATATGCACCTGGAACCTCAAATGTCTCATGTAAAATAAAGTGAACTCTCATGACATTACAATTCTGCAAGAATAGCTTTAACCAAGCCTTTGAAGTCACCTTTGACACGCTCTGTCACTTCCACAACTTCCTCGTGGTTAAGTTCTTCTTGGAATCCTGCAGCATGGTTAGTAATACATGAAATACCGAGAACTTTCAAGCCTGAGTGGGCTGCCACAATAACTTCAGGAACAGTGGACATACCAACTGCATCTGCTCCCAATGTCTTATAGGCACGAATTTCTGCAGGTGTTTCATAAGTCGGACCGGTTACACCAATATAGACACCTTCATCAAGCTTGATACCGAGTTTTTTAGCCACTTCATGAGCAGTAGCACGGTATTCTGGAGTGTAGGCTTTAGACATATCTGGGAAACGTGGACCAAAATCATCCAAGTTTTCACCCATCAATGGGTTTTGCCCCGTCATATTGATATGGTCTGAGATAGCCATCAAGGTACCAGGACCAAATCCAATACCTCCAGCTGCATTGGTTACAATGACACCTTCACATCCGAGAACTTTCATCACACGTACTGGAAAAGTCACGACTTCAAGAGGATTTCCTTCGTAGAAATGGAAACGACCTTGAAGAGCCAAGACTTTTCGACCTGCAAGTTCTCCATATACCAATTTACCAGCGTGTCCGACGACTGTCGAACGGCCCCAGTTTGGAATCTCAGCATAGTCTACTACAACTGGATTTTCGATTTCTTCTGCCAATTCTCCAAGTCCTGATCCAAGGATTAAACCGAACTCAGGCGCTTGGATTCCTTTATCTTTCAGAAAAGCAGCTGTTTCTTGGATCTTATCTAAAAATGTCATTATGTGTCTCCTTTATTATTTTTTAGCAGTTGACCGATTTTGTCAAAAGTTTTAGCATTGCGAATGGTGATGTTGCGATAAAAAGGTATCTTGAGCAAGTACTTGTGATAGGCAGTTGCATAGTAGGATTCTTCAGAGAATTTCCCCCAGAAAATCCCAAGTCTTCCAAAATGAACCACTTCATCTTTCAGTTCCAAACTTTCAACTTTCTCAATGACTTGAGCCACATCCAAGCTCTCCGTGTAGAAGAGCACATCCTTTCGTGCCAAATCTTTGGTCCACCATTCAGGCAGATTCTTCAGCTCTGCTTCATAATCTTCCTGACTCAGCAAAGAAAAGCTCTGAATAAACGGATAATGGATTTCAAAGAAAGCCTCTAACTTTTCAACCAATTGGGCTTTGGGAGCTATCGAAGTAAAGAAAATGTTGCCACTGTTGATGTAGGTTTCAACCTTTTCCAGTCCCAACTCTATCAGTTCTTGACGAAGTTGCGACATAACAACCTTATTCTTCCCACCGACATTAATGCCCCTAACCAGTAAAGCATAGTGTGTCATCTTATACCAATTTATCTAAGAAACTTTCACCAATCATGGCAGTTTCCACACCAAAGTTATCGGCAACTGTCGCTGAGATATCTGCGAAATGTCCAACTGGAATGACACCATTTCCTTTAAAGCTAGGGCTGTATGCTAAAAGTGGGATATATTCACGAGTGTGGTCTGTTCCTGCATAGGTTGGGTCATTTCCATGGTCCGCAGTAATCAAGAGAAGGTCGTTCTCTTTCATAGCTGCGATAATTTCAGGCAAGCGTTCATCAAACTCATGCAAACAATCACGGTAACCATGAGCATTACGACGGTGGCCGTAAAGAGCATCAAAGTCCACCAAGTTTGTGAAGGAGAATCCTTTTTCAAACTCAGCAAGTCCCATGGTCTTCAATAATGTATCAATTCCGTGGCTGTTTGACTTGTTGTGGCCCATGTCATGATTGATCCCTGCACCGTTAAAGATATCGTTGATTTTTCCAACAGCGTAAGTATCGATGCCAGCTTCGTTCAATTTATCCAAAACGGTTGGTGCAAATGGAGATACGGCCAAGTCACGACGATTAGCTGTACGAGTGAAGTTACCTGGTTCACCTACATATGGACGGGCAATGATACGACCTAGAAGGGCAGGACGTTCAAGTGTAATCGAACGAGCGTATTCACAGATACGGTACAATTCATCCAAAGGAATGATGTCTTCGTGGGCAGCAATTTGCAAAACAGGGTCAGCTGAAGTATAGATAATCAACTCCCCAGTTTCCATTTGACGTGGTCCGAAATCATCGATAACAGCTGTACCTGAGTAAGGTTTGTTGGCTTCACGAATGACCTTACGTCCTGAAAATTCTTCGATCTTTGTCAGGATTTCTTCTGGGAATCCGTTCCAGAAAGTATCGAAAGGCTCGGTAATGTTGAGTCCCATGATTTCCCAGTGACCAGTCATGGTATCCTTACCAAGGGAAACTTCTTCCAATTTTGTTGCATATCCTGTTGGATTGCTTTCAGCTGGTACAGTCTTTAGAGGAGTTTCGCGAGGAATATTTCCTAGACCGATTTTAGCCATGTTTGGCACATTCAAACCAACTGTTTTGGAAATGTGTCCTAGTGTGTCAGAAGCTCCATCTGGAACCCCTGCATTGACAAAGTTATTGGCATCTGGTGCAGCACCGATTCCCACAGAATCCAGTACAACCAAGTGAATACGATTAAATTTTGACATAGTCTGTCTCCTTATTTTTTGATTAGTTTGCTTTTTTTGAAGTTAAAATCTGAACACCATCTCGTCCCGCTACGATGACCTTATCCACCATTTGGTTGAACAAGCCATGCTCTACGACACCAACGACATGGTCCAATTCTTGTCCGAAAGTAATTGGATCTTCAATGACATCCAAGGCTAGGTCAATGATAAAGTTCTGCATATCGGTCACAAAACGTTGGCTGTCTTTTTCACGGAAACTTGGTTTGTAGCCAGCTCGCTCAAACCGACGAAAGACCTGTTCTGCGCCATACTGAACCACTTCTACTGGCAATTTAAAAGCACCTAGTTTCTTGACCAGTTTGCTTTCATCCACCACCCAAATGTATTCTTTTGAGGGCGTTGCGACAACCTTCTCCATCAGAAGGGCACCACCACCGCCTTTGATTCCGTTAAACTGGCTATCTACTTCATCCGCCCCGTCAACCGTCACATCGACAAAGTCTACTTGATCAATCGACTTGAGCGGGATGTTAAGACCTTCAGCCTGTTTACCGGTCACACTGGAAGTCGTTACAGCAGTAATCTGCAAACCTTCTTCCTTAATCCGACGACCGATTTCTTCTACGAAATAGTAGGCAGTAGAGCCCGTTCCAAGTCCGACTACCATGCCATCCTTGACAAACTCAGCAGCCTTGATACCTGCCATTTTCTTCAGATTTTCCACTCAAACACCTCCATTAAAGAGCTATTTTTATTATAACATGTATCCGTTTTTATTTCATGAATACACTGGAAAAACCCGAACATTTTTATTTCGGGTTTTTATGTCCTATTTAACCATATCTGGATCGTAATCATAGAATCCTGTGTCGAGGAAACGGTTTTTAGGGTGTAACTTGCGCACTTCCTCATCTAATAAGAAGGCTTGGTCACGGCTGAAATTCCCCTCTTGAATCAAGCTGCGTGCTTGGACAAAGAGTTTGGCAATTTCTACAAAATTCTGACCAGGTGTGTAAAGCCCCTCTAGCTTCCAGTGAGTAAAACCATGCTCCACCAATTCTGTCAATTTGGTCATCAAATCAAGGTCGTTATTTGCAAAGATGTGGGTACCATGATTGTCTTCAAAGATGGAATAATGGCTCTCAGGGTCACTCGGTTCTGCTAAGAAGAGGTCACGTTTACGCGTCTTTTCGTCATCGATATGCGTGAAGTTATAGTAGTTTTGTAAGAGCGGACGCTTAGAATGATGGATGACGCTAGCTCCGTAAACCAAGACTTCAGCAGGAATTTCCAAAATCTCTGGCATCTTGAAGAGTTCAGCAGATGGAATTTCACGCGCCAGGACCGCTTCAGAGGCTCCTGCCTTTTGGCCCCAGAAGTTAATCTGACGGCTACTCGTCACCATGGTTGAAGCATCGTAGATAGTCTTAAAGGAATAGCCATCACGGTTTACCACGTAAAAGACACCTGCATCTCCAACAGTGATATAGTCTGTCTTGATTTCTTCCAAGAAGTCTAGGAAGGGCTTGATACGGTCCATCATATCTTGGTGCATGAGGGCGTTGACTGCAACTATTAATTCCTTACCCGCATCATGAACGAGCTTAGCGATGGTGCGCAACTCTTCATAACTAAAGGTTGTTGGCAGACGAAGGCCAAAATCTTTCTCACCAACATAGATACGATCTACGCCAGCTTCGAGTAGTTGTTCAACTTGTTCAATACTTTCAGCAGTTGCTGTAATGATAATCTTTTCCATAAGGAAAATTATACCACAATTCTCAAAAATCAGCTATGAATACAAGGAGTTTTATAAAAAGTCAAAGTCATTTTTTAAAGTTTGCAATCAAAAAGTGAACAGTAACCAGCACCGTCCACTCTCTTTTTTATGCATGTGTTTTTTCAACTAGGTGGCCATCATTCATGACATAAATACGGTCAACCTTATCAAGAAGGCGAGTATCATGCGTAATCATGACAACTCCTCTACCTTGTTCATGAGCAATGGCAGCCAGCATCTCCGTTACTTGGTAGGCACGCTGGGTGTCTAGACTGGCTGTCGGCTCATCTGCAAGCACAATACTTGGATTGTTATAGAGCGCTCTAGCAATCGCCGCACGTTGACGTTCGCCACCCGATAGGGCCTTTGGATAATGATCTTTTACTTTTTCCAAATCCAACAACTCAAACAGCTCTTTTCGGTCACTTTTCCTATTTTTTCCCTTATCTAGTCTGTCTATCAAATCCAGCTGTTCCTTGACCGTTAGAAAAGGAATTAAGTTTGAAGCCTGGAGAATGAACCCAAACTCTCTAAAACGGAGATCTGTTTTTTCCTTCTCCGTCAAACCGCCTGTTTCCTTCCCCTTGACTAGAATCTTTCCACTTGATGCTTCTTGTAGTTGTCCTAGAGTTGTTAGAAAGGTCGTCTTTCCAGAACCTGAAGGCCCAACGATAGCCACGAACTCTCCTGCATTTAGCTGAAAATTCGTCTCATGCAGGGCTACGACTTTCATCTTTCCTTCCCCGTAGGTTTTTGTCACTTGAGTCATTTCAATCAATGCTGTCATACTATTCTCCTTATCACTCTGCAATCGCAGTAATCGGGTCCACCTTTAGCAAGCGTGGAAGTGAAATGACACCACCTAGAAGGGCCATCAAGGAAATTACCAAGCTTAGGACGGAGTAAGCTATCCAACTTGGATAGAAAAAGAAGGTAGCTGGTAAGACTAAAATCACTCCTCCGATAGCTAGCAAGGCTAGAGCAATTCCCATACCAGACAAAAGGAAGATTTGACAGAAAAGGGACCATACAATGATTTTGATCTGTATTCCTTGAGCTCGCATTATTCCATAAAGTCCAAGTTTTTGGATGGTAATGATATAAACAAAAATCCCCACAATCAAGCCTGTGATAACAATCATAGCAAGAATCATTCCTGAAAATACATTCACCTGAGGTGTGTAACCAGGAATTTTCGAAATCATTTTTGGAATGGAAATCTGTTTCAGTCTGTCTCCAGCCACTTCTATATCATTTTTCAATACCAAGGCAGAGATGGAACGATTGGCTTTCAAGGTTCCTTGTAAGGTCCAATAAGTTGTCAGACTCGTAAAGACAACAGGCTCGGTGAAAAATTTATTTCCTTGAGTCAAGCCTACAATCTTGTAACTTGTCTCATTTCCATTGAGCTGAATGGCATCACCTAGCCTAATCCCATAATTCTCAAAGGACTGATCCACGACAACCTCATCATTCCCTTCAGGATAACGGCCCTCAATCAGACTCGGAGAGATAAAAGAGTCCCACTCTTGAGCAAAGATGGAAACATTGACCTTTTCACTATCATCGACTAGATTAGTCACAGCGAACATATAGCCCAGGGGAGCAGCCTCTTTATAACTCTTCTCCTTGTAGTCCTTTTCAGGAATAAAAGATGCCGTCAAATTATCATTTGCGTAGTCAGATAAAACCACACCCGTCGCTTGCCAGTTATCAATAGCGGCTCGGTTGTTACGTACAAGACCAAGAGCTAAACTGGTCATAAAAAAGACCATAAAAGCGATAAGAAAAATGGTAGTGAGAATCAAACTATATCGAAGTTTGTTTCGTAATATTTCTTTGATAGCAAGATACATGCTTATCTCCTTTAACTTTTCCCCAGAGGTAGCAAAATGCTACCCAGTCCAATAGACAGCATCTCTGTCTTATCATCCATTCAAAACAACTCCTACCTCTTTTACAAAGAATCACGGTAGCAACTCAACAAATTATCTTAGGAAAAGCACTTGCTTGCTATCAATTTATATAAGTTATCCCTTCCTCAGTATATTTATAATAGAGAAGGTCAGGTCATCTGTTTCAAGTGTAACACCCATGCTATCACTTTCCCTAGTGGGTGTCAAGAAAAGCAACTTAGAAGATGATATAAGACTTTAGTAGTTTTGTAACAATTCTGTAATAATTCTCTACATAAAAAATGATAAAATAGTTATGTACTGTTAAGGAGAGAATTATGCCCGCAAGAAAATTAGAAGCCTATGAGTTTGAACAAACTCCCGAATCGAATCAAGCTCCGCTTTATCAAGATTATACACCAGAAGCCCCAGTCGGCCCTAACCTAAAAGAGATTTTATTTTTTGTAAATATTGCTTGTTTTTGTATTTTTATGGTACTTTTTAGCTTTATCTTTTTAGCTTTAAAATTAAATACAGCTTTATCATTTATTGCTGCTATGGGGGCAAGCTTGACACTCCTCCAACTCCAACGAAAGATTATTAAACGAAAAATTTCAAAATAAAGGTTGGTACCACTACCAACCTCTTTTCTAGTTAACAAAAAAGACAGTTTTAAAACTGTCTTTTTATTTATTCTTACGTTTGGGAGGAGATTGGATAGCAATTTTAACTTCAAAAATCGTTCCTCTAGGTTTGTTATCTTTAACGGTAATCGTTCCTCGTAAGGCATCTACGATCTGCTTGGCCAAAGATAGTCCTAGACCAAAACCACCTTTCTGACGGGTTCTCGCCTTGTCTACACGATAAAAGCGGTCAAAGATTTTCTTCTTATCGGCAGCTGAGATCCCAATTCCGTTATCCGTTACTGATAGATAGAGGTGGCGATCCGTAGCATGGACCACAAACTCAATTTTTCCATCTTCTTCAGTATACTTGATAGCATTATCAAACAAGATAGTCATGAGCTGTTTTAGGAGCAACTGATCGGTCATGAAGGGACGATAAATCCGATTTTCATATTCAAAAACACGATCATTTTCAGAAGCAATCAATTCATAGTTAGCAAAGGTTGTTTTAAAGAATTGTGGAGAAACTTCTGCTATTTCTGGTTTGATTCCATCATCTCGACGTGCAAGATTGAGAAGACTTGTCGTGAGGAAACGCATGTTGCGAACTTCTTCAAGACTAGAAGCAATGCTTTCGCTGGATTCCATAATCGTCGCTTCTGGTTTTCGAAAGAGAGTCTCTAAACGATTTTGTAAAACAGCCAAGGGCGTTCTCAGTTCGTGACTCGCATTTTCAACAAAGGACTTCTGCTTTTGCATGCTTTCCAGCAAGGGTTTGACACTGACACGTGCTAGGTAAACACTGGCAATTAAAGACAGGAGCCAGAAACTAGCCATGACTACAACAATTAAATGCTCGTGGTTTTGGCTGATTTGCTCAAGCTGGCTAGTATTGATTAAAACCGCCGCATATTTGACATTGCTTGAAACAGTGGATGAATTGGTTTCCATCAAGATCATCCGGTAGGTTTCTTCCTGACCGTAGCTATTGACAACTTGAATTTGCCGAATGTGATTCAACTCTTTCTTGTCCAGCTTGATCTTGTCCAAACCTAAAAAGCGATTGCCCAGTAAGAGTTGGTTAAAATCCTTATCAAAGAGCAAGACTTCCGTATTGGAGCTGACATTTGGTTTGATTTCAGCCTTGCTGGCATCCGCTGTTGCTGGTTGAATATCTTTGACTTCTTCAGTTGCCCGATTAAGGGCTAATTGGATAACAGCTTGAGGGCTAGTGCTAAGGGCTTGTAGTTTTTCATCTACAGAAGTGTAGAGACTCGAGTGCATGACCTGGAGGATAATCAAGGTCATAGCAGAGAAAATCAGAGTGAACACTCCAAAGTTTCGAATGAAATAGCTGAAATCATCTGCATACCATGTTTTTCTTAGTTTATTGAACATCTTTTAAAATATACCCGACACTACGCAAGGTTTGAAGATTTTCAGCAAAGGCTGTCCCCTTCAATTTCTTACGAACTTTTGAGACATAGACTTCCACAACGGAAATAGTCGTATCGCTATCAAATCCCCATAGACGGTCAAAAATTTGTGTCTTGGGAAGAATGACATTTTGATTTTGAAGGAAGTAAACCAATAACTCAAACTCTTTTCCAAGCAGTTCCACAGGAGTATCTTCCACTTTTACTTCATTCGTTGAAAGGTTGACGACAATATCTCCATAGGTCAAGGTATTTTCGTTAAACTTGCCTGAACGTTTGAGAAGGGCTTGAATCCGCATTTTGAGTTCTTCTAGGTAGAAAGGTTTAGTGAGGTAGTCATCCGCCCCCAACTCAAAACCATGTCCCTTATCATCCAAACTCTCTTTGGCAGTCATGATAAGGACAGGTGTCGTAATTCCTTTTTCACGCAATTCTTTCAAAACTTGGAAGCCATTTTTTTCAGGCAACATTAGGTCAAGCAGAATCAAATCATAAACGCCACTTTCAGCTTCGTAGAGACCTTCTTCTCCATCAAAGACCTGCATGACATCTGCAAAATCATCTAAAAAGTCAAATACTGAGTTTGACAGGCCTAGGTCATCTTCTACTAATAAGATTTTTATCATCAGAAACTCCTCCTTGTTATGATTATTATACCAAAATTGCCTTAAAAAAACTCAACTCTCTCTTATTTTCAGATAGAAAGTTGAGTTTTTATTTACATTTCGAACGAATTAAGCTTTGGCATATTGAGCTACAACAGTTTCTACTGCTGCTTTCTCACGCTTAATCAAGTCAACACGCGCTGCGATATCCTTGATCCCCATGCGGATGTTTCGGCTAAGAGCAAGGTCAGAGAGCTGTGGCTCAAAGAATTCCTTGTACTCCACCAAGCGTTGCTCTGTCTTAAATACATGAGCAGGAAGGATAACAAAGCTATCAAAGCTCATATCTCCACCGAGGGCTGCCTTAATCCAAGCCCAGTTTTCACGTGCCCATACCCAAACAGTTTCTTGGGTTGTTTGATGATCTAGGAACTGGTAATACCAAGCAGACAAGTCTTGTGGTTTCACAACAAACTTATCCTTCCATGAACGAATCAAGGTTTGGATATTGTCAGCATCTGTACTGTAGGCAAGAGCCGCAGCCAACTGACGTTTGAAGACCGCATCCGTCGTATGAGTGTAGAGGTCCAGATAAGTTGCAACCAAGTCTTTGGTCTCATGGTGTTTCATCTCATTGATGAGAACTTGAGCACGGATTGCTGCTGGAAGTCCTGCAAGATTATCCTTGTAAGCTGCAAAGATTTGGCTAGCGACTTGACTAGCTTCTGCATCATTTGACCGAATCATCATGGAAATGGTCAACTGACGAACCAATTCGTCTTCATCTGATTCACCATCTTTGGCTTCAAAACCAAGACGGTCATAGTTGTGACGAGCCAATTTAGCAACGAGTGTGTTAAAGGCTTTCTCAGTTTCTGTTCCTTCATCGATAAAGCGCTCAAGGGCAGCAATCACTTGAGATACAGCTGAAACTACCAAGTAAGACTCTTCCTTAGCTAGTTTATCAAGGACTGGGAGCAAGTCTGCATAAGAAATATGACCTGCTTCAGCAAGCAAACGTCGTTCTTGGACGATTTGCAGTTTGCTTGTGTTATCAAGTGTCTCTAGATCAGCAAGAACGGCATCTAACAAGTCTCCTTGATAGTCGGTAATGTAGTGGGCTGTATTTTCAGTGTTGAGACGAAGGGCTCCTTTATTTTCAGCAAGAAGAGCAGCGTAGCCAGGGATTTCGATACTTTCAGTTTCAAGTGTATCAGGCAGACCTTTCCAGTTGCTGTTGAGTGGCATCACCCAGAGGCGGTTCTTGTCTTCGTGCTCACCGATAAAGAATTGTTTTTGCGAAATCTTCAAGACATCATTTTCAACTTTGACAGTAAGGACTGGGTAACCAGGTTGCTCCAACCAAGAATCCATGAAGGCTGCGACATCACGGCCTGACGCTTGTCCAAGAGCATTCCAAAGGTCACGACCAATGGTATTTCCATATTGGTGCTTTTCAAAGTAGGCATGCAAACCTTTAGCAAAATCAGCATCGCCGAGCCAACGACGAAGCATGTGCATGAGACGGCTTCCTTTGGCATAGACGATAGCTCCGTCAAAGAGAGTATTGATTTCATCCGGGTGTTTGACTTCAACGTGAACAGACTGAACGCCATCAGTCGCATCGCGTTTAAGTGCCGCTGGAACACCACCTGTTTGGAAGTCTTCAAAGATATTCCAACTTGGTTCGATGGCATCGACACAGACGTATTCCATCATGTTAGCGAAGCTTTCATTGAGCCAGAGGTCATCCCACCATTTCATAGTCACGAGGTTACCAAACCATTGGTGAGCAAGCTCATGGGCAATGACAAGGGCTACCTGTTGACGACTGGCAAAGGTAGAGTTCTCATCCACAACCAAGTATACTTCACGGTAGGTCACCAGACCCCAGTTTTCCATAGCACCTGCTGAGAAGTCAGGGAGGGCGATATGAAGAGATTGAGGGATTGGGTACCTAACTCCGTAGTAATCTTCGTAAAACTCAATGGAGCGAACAGCGATATCCAAAGAGAAATCAAGGTTAGATAAGGGGTGAGCTTTCGTCGAGTAGACACCTACAAGAGTACCATTTTTAGTTTTAGCTGTTACTCCTTGCAAATCACCAGCGACAAAAGCCAACAAGTAAGAAGACATGCGAGGTGTTGTTTCAAACTTCCAGATGCCTGTTTCCTTACGGTTTTCAACGTCAGTCTCTGGCATGTTTGACAAGGCCAATTCACCTTCTGCTTGGTCAAAACGAAGAGCGAGATCAAAGGTTGCTTTGGCTTCTGGCTCATCCACACATGGGAAGGCTTCACGCGCAAAATGGCTCTCGAACTGCGTAGACAAGACTTCCTTCTTGACACCATCAACAGTGTAGTAAGAAGGATAAATCCCTGTCATGTTGTCTGTGATTTTTCCTGAAAAAGCGATGACTATTTCAACTTGACCTGCCTCAGCCAATTCGATATGAAGGGCTTCATTTTCATGATCCACTGTAAATGGACGAGCTTGACCCGCAACATCTACAGAAGCGATTTCCAAGTCTTTTTGGTGAAGGGAAATACGGTCACTCTGTGCTTGACCAGTAATGGTCACCTTCCCAGAAAACGTCTTGGTCTCACGACTCAAGTCTAAAAATAAATCATAATGTTCAGGAACAAATTGCTTAATAAAATGTTCAACTGCTTGCATAGTTTTCTCCTATTCTAAGTTTAAGAGCTACTGCTCTTCTTTAAACAAACTTATTATATCATGTTTTGCTTAAGAAAAAAGGATTGGACGGCAATTTCCAAAACTTTCTTCCTTCTATCTGTCTACAGAGGGTAGACCTTGCGAAATTCTTCTAAAACAACCTTGCTGTCAGGCGTAAAAGTCAGCCCAGCCTCCCTCAGCCACTCGGCGAAACAGTCCTCATGAACCTGACGCCAATAGGCTAGGGATTTGTCACCTTCCCCTTCCTTAAAGGCATGTTGAGCAGAAACTTGATTGAAGGACTGGACATAAACCTTTGTAATTTCGACAATACAGACAGCCTGATTTTGACTGTCTAAAATGACATCAAATGTCCCTTCTTGCGGAAGGGGTTCATCTTCTAGTGCGTAGAGATCGTAGGCTGAAGCTGTTGCTGTTTTTTCGCCTCTTAAAACCAAATCCGCTAAAAGGTCTGGTTCCACTCCAAAAGCCCAAGCATCGATTTCATCTCCGATAGAGGGGTTAATTTTCTTGTATGCATTCCACATTTCTTGCGGTGTCATGGGTTGCTCCTTTGTAATTTTTTACTTTCTTCTTTTACACGTTTGAGGTGGTCTGGATGGTCAATCTCTAAATTAAAAATCTCTGGAATAGAACTGTAGTGGATAATGCATTTGATACCCATCTGATTCATTTGTTGTATGAAAGAGGCATTCAGATAGCCTGCTACAGCAAAGTTAATTTTTTTCATCCTTGCTTTATCCTGCATCTGTCTTAGCATATCCAACATAATGGGACTTTCTATATCATGCCATTGACTATTTCTCACAGTCGCAAAAACAAAAGAAGTCAAATCATTCATTCCAACTATAATCTTTGAAATACCAGTTTCCAGTATCCTGTCCAAGTCAAAATAAGCTGACGGTAATTCAATCATTGTGCCGACTTTTCCAGTAAAACCATACTCACGCAATACTCTAATAGCTTGTTTTAATTGGTCGGCATCATTGACAAAAGGAAAAATAACAGACAGATTGGGATTTGTTTGATAAACTTCTGTAACGACATTTGCCTCAGCCTGAAATTCATCCGGACACGCCAGTAAACGCCTAGTTCCTCTGTATCCAAACAAGGGATGATTTTCATCAAAATACTCTTTAGTCCCCTCGAGACAATTAGCTTCTGTATTCGTTAATTCTGAAAAACGATACCAGACTTCTTCGCCTGAGTACAAGGAGCAAATGGTGTTTAGATAATCTTTTATAAATTGCTGACAACTTGCTAATAGGATGTTTTGATTGAGCTCTCTCAGTAAGTATTCCCCACGAATCATACCGACGTGGTGCAATAACTGAGGATAAACTTTTTCAGCGATTTTCTCGCCGCTAAGGGCTAGCTGGTTTTTCATAGCCATTCACCTCTTTCCATCCTTCAAATTTAGCCACACTTCCTCATCCCTTAAAAGGGAAAAAGCTAACAATACCTTGCTCCTTGATAAAGCTTTGTAATCTTTCGATTTGTTCTTCTATTTTAGACTGGATATCCGCCTCGTCCAGAGTTGATTCCGCACTAAACAACTGAAGTTTTAACAAGTCTGCTAAGTAAAGTAAGCGCCATTCAATTTCAGATGTAAAGGTCGAAGCTTGCTCGATTTTTGCAAGCTTTTGTTCCAAAGTATCACCATTCAAAAATCTCTGATGTACTCTCCTTCTTATTTTTCTAGTTGATTCCTCCCCAGAATCTAGTGGACTTAAAAGGAGATTTTGATAGATGGACACCTGATTTTCCGTCTGCTTTTCCATATAGGCCAACAAGACTATCGAACTCTCAACAAAGGTCCAACTATTATAATCTCCTTCAAAGGGAATTTGTAGCAAAATATCTAACAACTTTTTAGCTAGTTCTTTTTGACCATATAGATAGAGTAAATAAGCAAGGTGATTAAGAGACTCAAGATAGGAACAGTTGGTCTTCTTGTACTTTTTTAATATTTTTTCTACATAGGGTTTTAAATCAGAATGATTTTCCACTAGCTCAAATACTTCTATCAGCTTCATCTTAACTCCTTTGTGTCTTTTCCCTAGTCAAATATCTAGTAGTTAAAGCTTTTCTAATCAGCTAATCTAACTCTGCTCGACTAAACAAGTCTATCATAGACTCAGAATCGTCGCAAAACTCCTTAAAACCTAAAGCAAATGTTGCTAAGGCATCAATATTGGAAGAATAGGCACAAAACATACTTCCTTCTGGATCAAAGTCAATAGATTCGCTTAATTCAGGCATTTTTTCCTCTAAAAATATCAAAGCAAGAGATGCCCAATCGTACCCATTTCCTTCGAATCCCTCATCTTCCCGAGTGTCGAATACTTCCTGTCTGTATTCTCCATCAGGATAATAAATGAGCGACCCTCGAACACTTTGTGTCTCTTCATCATGGACTAAAAATTTAAAAGGTGAAATTTTTTTATTTACCATTTTGTAATCTATCATTTCTTGACTCCTTACTGTATTCGCTTATGTTTAATAGAACTATGCAAATCCAGCTTAGTTACTAGGCAAAGGGAATAAAAGTATCATGTTGATTATAATAAATTAAGGCATCGACCAAGTATTCAGGGCTTGCGTCTGGCTTTTCATCCAATGCACTAGAAGGACATCTATCAGATGCTCACCATAATATACCAGATTAAGATTTCTCTCTACTACTTCCACAGGGTAGACATCTTTATCATCAACTACATCTGGATAATCCGACACCAGATAAAGGCTATCGAGAGCCAAATCCCCTTCATCATTGCCATAGAGGCAAAAGTCATCCTGAGTACATTGTTCTAACTTAACTTGCTCTAAAATATCTGTTAGTGAAAAGAATTGGTGTTTACGCATGATTGCTCCTTTTATTTCTACTCATCTTTTACAAAAGAGTTTAAAAATTCCTCAAATGAAAACCATTGACCAAAAATTTCGGCTCTTTCTTCTAAAACATAGTAGTAAACCTTGCCATAATCTTCTTTCCTTAGAGACAGAGCATAGTTGCCAGACCCAGGATCATAAGCAAAATGAAGGAGGTCTTTAGCCTGGAATCCGGCAGGAACAACCTCATCATCAAACCAGTTGAGGGCCTTCTCCATCTCCTCTAGTGAATAAAAAGCATTGAAAGGAAAGAGATGTTTGTCATCATGAACACCAGACACACAAGGTTGACCACCATTGTACTGAAGATAAAAGTTTAACATGGATTCGGACAATTTCTTTCCAAGATTCTTCTCAAATTGTAAAAGATCTTCTCTTGTAGTTGGCTCATTCGCATCTGTTGCTCTTAGCATAATTATCCCTCCGGTTTTTACAATCTTTTTTCTAAGACCTTGTCAATAAAGTCATAGACAGTTGCAGCAACTTTTTGCATTTCTAAAGAGCCCAAAGCACCCAAATCATTTTCATAAATGCAATCATCAGCATTTTTCTTGATAAAGTAGGCCAAATCTCCCTCTTGACCAATCATAAAGAAGTCTGGTTCATCTACTTCTATCTGATAGGTCTCATTACGCTCTAAGAGATCCTCCTTAGCATATAAACAGATACCTGAGTCACCTCCACTTCGTCCCATTCCAATAAAAACTGATGGTAGAAACTTGGAAACTCAAATCCAAATATATCTTGTTCCATCTTTAACCTCCAATAGTGAACAATGCAAACTGTACCAAAGCATCACTTCAAACTCCAACCACCATCAATGGTCAGAATTTGTCCTTGCATGGCAGATGCGTGACCGCTAGCTAAAAAGAGACTGACTTCTGCAATTTCACTTGGCTCAATCCAGCGCTTGATTGGCGTTTCATTGGCCACCCAGTCAGCCAACCCACCTGGCTCAAAGTCCGCAGCGGTCATAGCTGTCTTGACCGCTCCCGGAGCGATACCAAAGACCTGAATCCCAGCTTCTGCATAGTCTAGAGCCAACTGCTTGGTAAAGCCAGCTAAGGCATGCTTAGACGAGGTATAGGCGTGACCACCTCCACCAGCTAGGCTAGAAGCAATCGAACACATATTGATAATGATTCCCTTTTTACTTTCCAACATTTGTGTCAAATAATGTCGTGTCATCTCAACTGGAGTCACATAGTTGATTTCAAAGATTTCTTGAATTTCCTGCGCTGTCTGTTCCAAAAGTGGTTTGTAAGCATCCAAAACTCCAGCAGTATTGCACAAAACATCCACCTGAGGACACCAGTCAAAAACAGGCTCCAAGTCCAATGTCAAATCCCTCTGTAAAAAGTGGAAATCACCCTCTAAGAGTGGATTGTTGCCTTGGTCAACTCCATAAACTTGATAACCCTTCTCTAAAAAGAGGCGAGCTTGAGCAAGTCCGATACCTGAGCTCACTCCCGTAATCAATACACGTCTAGTCATGCACTTCTACCCAATCCGTCGCCAAAACATCACAAGGTGTCGGGCTCCACATGGAAAAACCTTCCCCTTCTCCAGACACGTTGATTAGGAAATAAGGCGTCACTTCAAGTGCAACCCCATTTTGCTCGATGGTGTCAAAAAGCTGCACATAGTTTTCAGCCCCTCCCCAACCAGTTCGTACATATTTTTTCTTAGCCTTTAATCCAGGCAAGATTTCTTCAAAAGTCATGTTGTTCTCCTTTAATGCTACATTATTAATTTAATTATAACAAAAAACCGTTTTCCAACGGCTTTTTGACTGTATCTTAGTGCAATAAAACAAATAGCTATCTAATTTTTTTATTATTTCAGTTCAATTAATTTATTGTAGATTTTCTCAGTCAGTTCTTTCTGTTTCGTTCCTGTTAAATACTGTGAAGTACGAATTAAAACAGTTCCATAAACATAGTGGGATCCCGGATTTAAAGCAGTTCCATCAAAAGCACTAATATAAGTATTGCGCTTTTCTGCATCTTCTTTTGTCTTATAAACCTCTATATTTCCACCAGCATCATTACCTTTTTGAACAATATCTGAGCCTTCTACAGATTCATTCACTTGCTTGTCAACAAAATATACAGACGCTGTATACCCACCTTGTTTATTTAATTTTTTATTAGGGTCATTATCCTCCGTAACAGATTATACTCCAGTAATTGATTCAATTTCTTTGAGTCTTTCTTCAATAAAAGAACTTGAAGGATTTGTAATTTGTTTTAATTGAAGAATGCTATTTTGATAGTGAATCAATTTTTCAGATAAATTCTTTTTTGTTTCACTATAATCTAATGGTTGACTTAATTCTTCAATTTGCTTCTCAATCTTAGCAGTCGCTTTCTCTATTTCTGGTACTTTACGAAGTGAATCTTTGCTATCCTTTATAGTTGATTTCAATTCTTCCAATGTCTTAGAATCAAGAGGTTCTTCATCATTATCAACAACCTTTTCAGCCTCAGCTATTTGATCTTCAACTTCTTTATTTTTTTCATTTAAATCCTTTACTACATCTTCAAACTTAGTTACAGCAGCTTGATGTGGCGCATAGGACAAGAAATAGTAGCCCAGGCCAGAAATTCCTATGATGAGACACATTGACAATATCATTATTATTTTCTTCATTTCAATCTCCAAAAAGTATTTAATATCTTCACAATTTTACTATAATACATCAAAACAAGCAACAAAAAAACCGTTTTCCAACGGCTTTTTGACTGTATATCTACTAAATTCTTCCTACCACTGCAATCCAGCTTCTCTGATTTCTTTCTTAGAAGCAAATTTACCATTTGGTCTGTGCCATCTCCCTTTTCTATCTCTGAAGTAGCCACCTGAATTTGTTGATTGCGAGTTTGATTTCTGACTTTCTTCCTTTTCTTGTGCAGCCTGACGTGCTTTTTCTTGTTCTTCTTCTTTTGCTTTCTTTTCAGTTGCTTCTTTTTCCTCAGCCTCTTTCTTGGCTTTTTCCTCAGCTTCCTTCTTGGCTTTTTCTTCTTTGTTTTCAACTGTATTTTTGGCAGTACCATCCAAATAATTGATTTCCGCATTAGCTGAAACGTTGTCTAAAATAACATGCGTCACCGAATACTGATCAACCTTTTCCTTACTACCACCTAACTTGATTTCCAAGAGTTTGCCATTTTCATCAATTCCCACATACTGTAATTCAATTTGTCTCGGAATTAATTCATCTTTTTGATAGATTGGGGTCACCTTATAATCAAGATAGTAGTTTGGGTGATTGGCCAACCAGGAGTCCAATCGATTTTCATAATAAAGCATGCTACTTTGGTTTTGGTCATCTGTTCCAGAATAATTTCCAGCATTGAGCCAGTTAGTCATTGGAACCAAGTTTTTCTTTTCATCGTTCAATCCACTAAACTGGTACCCAATCAAATGGCCTCGATTCATTAACCAAGCTTCTTTTTTACCATCACCATAAAAGAATTTATAGTTGTGCCATCCAACTGGATCATAAGTCAACTTGGACTCTCTCTTCTCAGTCGGCTCATCGCTATCCTTGAGTTGAATATGAGCACCCGTCGCGCGTGATTTGGAATCCAATTCCCCAAGTTCTAGTTGCTTCTCATTTTTAAAAGGCAAGAGTCCAGCTTCTTTAAACAACTTTTCATCAAACTTGATTTGCTTCTGTTCAATTTTTTCTTCTGGGACCTTTGATTCCGCCTTATGTCCAGAACAAGCAACTAGTGTTGTGATTGAAATCAAGGCAATTGAGAAGGATAGTAGCTTTTTCATAAAAATCTCCTTTTTATATGGTGATTAGATTAATATCTCCTATTACATTTTACCATCATTTTGTTAATTGTTCAAGAATAAATATACTGTTATTATACTATTTCTCCCCCAATGTCCAAAACAAAAACGATAACCACTTTTCAGTAGTTACCGTTGATTTCTTTTGATTAGTCTTTCCCACCAAGTTTGCTATTGATGGTCATCATGATGCTGGCTATCTTCTCACCCCAGTATGGATCTGAAGCATAGCGAACATTCATTCCTGTTGCCTTGTTTCCAAGGTGGTCTCTGCCATAGTCGATGTAGTTCTCACGAATCCACTTGGCTGCTCCGAGAATTCCTTTGTCCACATTATCAAAGCTTTTGGCTGAGAGATATGGGCTAGTATCATAAGCAGAAATACCAAAGAAGTTGTTCTTATCTCTGGCAATTTGACTGCGTCCCCACGCACTTTCAAGGGCACTATGTGCCATTAGGTAAAGGGCATTGACACCATAGCGTTCCTCAGCTTCTTTGAAAGTCGCTCCTTTAGCTGCTAGAGGACTATCCTGCAAGTTCATCATCGAATACAGTTTATCCAATTCAGCTGCACTATAATTACTTGGCTCTCTCAAGTTTTTATAAAGGAAAGGATTTTTAATGGTAAAGCCATCAAAATGCTCTCCGTCAGTTGAGTAGTACTTCTTACCAATAATCATTGCAGATGTGTGTGGAGCTACTTTGATACTCGTATAAGGAGAGAGTTCATGGTAGAGGAATTTCCCATCAGTAGTATAATGAGGGATAAATTCGCTTCCTTCATCCACTGCTGTCAAATCACTTTGATTCATATAGCCAGACAAGCCAGAAATCGAAACTGCAAGTCGGCCACCTTTTCGAGTAGAGCTATCCAGTGAGACAATGCTTCCTTGATTAATGTAACTCAAGATTTCTCCAGATGCACTGTAGACATAGGCTGTGATGGGTTTAACTTTGTAATATTTGGTTTTATCCGCAACATGCCATTTACCGGAAGCATCCAAGGTATGACCATCTACAGTCTCGTTTTTTGCCATATAACCGCCTGATTTAAGGTAGTACCATGATTGGTCGGATGAATCGTAGATAAGCTCTTTCTCAGCCATCTTCCCGTTTGACTTGAGGTAGAACCAATTGTTCTTGTACCACACCCACTCACTTGCAGCCATATAACCGCCAGATTTGAGATAGTAGTAACCATTATCCCAGAGCCATTCTTTATTGGCATAATTTCCATCAGAGTTAATATAGAACCAAGAGTTATAATTCTTGTCAAAGAGCCACCCTTTGCCAGCTTTTGCTCCACTGCTCGTCACATAACTGCGGTCAATCCAAGTTTCCGTAGAGAGGTAGCCACCGGTTTTGAAATGGTAATCCTTGCCTTTGATCGTTTCCCAGCCTTTTTCAGCATAGGTTCCGTCTGCTTGCAAGTAAAACCACGAGTTATAATTTTTGTCAAACAGCCATTCGGATTTCAGTTTAGCTCCACTCTTTGCAACATAGAAGCGGTCAATCCAACGTTCAGTAGAAAGATAGCCTCCAAATTTGAAATGGTAATCTTTACCTTTAATCGTTTCCCAGCCTTTTTCGGCATAGCTACCGTCTGCTTTCAAGTAAAACCAAGAATCGTAATTCTTATCAAAGAGCCATTCGGATTTCAGTTTAGCTCCACTCTTTGCAACATAGAAGCGGCCAATCCAGCGCTCGGTAGAAAGATAGCCTCCAAATTTGAAATGGTAGTCCTTTCCATCTATAGTTTGCCAGCCATTTTCAGCATAGGTACCATCTTGTTGAATGTAGAACCAACTGCTATAGTTATCATCATAAATCCAACCTTGTTTGACCTTATTACCATTTTCCGACAAATAGTTCTTACCAAGCCAAGTACTTTTCAGCATTTTCCCTTGAGAATTGACATAGTACTGGTCTTCACCTTGAGTGATCCACTCATCCTTGGCCATCTTGCCATCTTCTTTAAGGTAATATTTTTCCTGTCCTTGAGTAATCCACTCGTTTTTAGCTCTCTGACCATCAGCCTTAAGGTAAAGCCAGCTCTGTCCTTCTTGGTCAAAAAGCCACTGGTCCTTGGCCTTGGCACCATTAGCATTGACATAATATTGGTTGACCCAAGTATTTGTAGCCAAGATTCCATTAGCATCAAAATAGTAGTCCTTACCAGCAACAGTCAACCAACCGTTTTCCGCACGTTGACCATCATCTTTAAGATAAAACCAGTTCTGATGCGTTTGGTCAAAAAGCCATTGCTTGGTTGCTGGCTTCCCATCTGCTTTGAGGTAGGTCTTTCCTTGCCATGTACCTTCTTCAGCTCTTGCTGTCTCCACTACAGTAAAAAAACACCCCAATAAGCCAGCACTTACTAGGGCCACTTTCCATCGTTTCATTTAAATGCTCCAATAACGTTTTCTAAACCCTATTGTAACATAGTTAACCGACGGAAATATTACAAATTGATGAAGATTCTATTTCTTGTTGACAATAAGGAAGACCTAGTTTATCTCAGACTGGCTTTGACTTCCTGACGGAGATCTTCCAAACTGCTAATGCCATATTTATCCATGACTTTTGGTAGATGTTCGATGATATCAGGACAGGCATAAGGATTGGTAAAGTTGGCTGTTCCAACCCCAATGGCAGAGGCACCAGCCAGATACATTTCTAGCGCTGCTTCAGCCGAATCCACTCCCCCCATTCCAATGATGGGAAGGTCTGTGGTTTGGGCGACTTGACGAATGAGTTTGAGGGCGACCGGAAAAACTGCTGGGCCTGACATCCCACCCGTTCCATTGGCTAATATTGGTTTTCTAGTTTTGAGGTCAAAGCGCATACCGACAAGAGTATTGATCATGGTTAAGCCACTTGCTCCTGCATCCTCTGCTGCTTTTGCGATGGTGACAATATCTGTTACACTAGGAGTAAGCTTGACATAGACTGGCACATCAGAGGCTTCCACAGCCGCTTTTACCACTTCATAAGCCAAGTCAGGATCTTGCCCAATCAGAAGTCCATGATTGCCATGATCCACATTCGGACAAGAGATATTGAGCTCGATAGCTTTTACATTTGCAGCCTTGGAAATTCCTCTAGAAACGGCAGCGTACTCTTGTTTTGAAAAGCCTGCAACATTTGCGATGATAGGAAGCGTAGGATATTCTCTTTCCAACCAAGGAAGTTTTTCAGCCAAAACAGCTTCTAAACCAGGATTTTGTAAACCGATTGCATTGAGCATACCAGCAGGTGTTTCTGCCACCCTTGGAGTAGGATTACCAAAACGGGGTTCAAGTGTTGTCGCCTTGATCATAATGGAGCCTAAAAGATCTAAATCATAGTACTTGGCATACTCTTGACCAAAACCAAAACAGCCTGATGCTGGAATGATGGGATTTTTCAAATCCAAACCAGGGAGAGAAACTTGTAAACGTTTGTTAGTCATAATTTTCTCCTTATAATAAAACTGTTCCTGTGCGGAAAACAGGGCCATCTTCACAGACACGTTGGCTGACGGTTTCACTATCTGGGACTTTTAGGACACAGGCATAGCAAGCCCCCATCCCACAAGCCATACGAGATTCCAGAGATAGATAGGCTCTTGGGTGGTCATAAAAGGTTTGATTGATGTACTTCATCATTCCAGGTGCCCCACATGAGTAAACCGCATCAAATTGACTGTCTAAATCATTGATAACAACAGATACATTTCCCTTAATGCCATAAGAACCATCATCTGTCGTTACAAAGACCTGACCATATTGGGCCAATTCGGTTTCGAGAATAACAGCATCCTTAGTCGCAAAACCGAGGACTGTCACTACTGTCACCCCACGCGCATGCAATTCCTTAGCCACCTCAAGCAAGGGTGGAACACCAATCCCACCACCAACGAGGAGAACTTGGCTCTGGTTGTCTAAATCAGACAAGTCAAAACCATTTCCCTGAGGCCCCATCACATCAAGAGTATCTCCCTGACGTAAGGTTGAAAAAATAGCTGTACCAGCACCCTCAATCCGATAAATGAGATGACACTGCTTCTTATCCTTATTGATAGACGAAATTGAAATAGGACGGCGCAAGAGATGGGCATCATCAGGCACACGTAGATGTAGAAATTGGCCTGCTCGCATAGCTTCAACCATTTCTCCTTCTAGAACTAATTCAAAGATTGCTGGCGTAATTTCCTCCTGAGCGACCACCTTCATGGTCTCCAAACGAATGGCACCCAAACGCTTCTTACATGTGGGATTCATGATTTTCCTCCTTAAATTTAAGGGGATCAGATAAAGAAAAGACCTTGCTATTGCAAGGTCTCAGTCGAGATAGGACAGAACTCGTGCGCACACCTAAAAAGTCTCCACAGAGAGTTCCCTATCACTTTTATCTGACACCTTGTGAGTCTCTCTGAACTCCCCTTAAAGGTTAAATTTGTATTAGTATACTCTTTCAAAGTAAAAAAGTCAAGTAGAAAACGAACATTCTACTTGACTGTACTGGATTATTTTTCACGAATCACTTCGACCTTGTAGCCATCAGGATCCTTGACAAAGTAATAGTTTGGTGGGGTTCCAGGTAGGCCTTTTGACTCTGTAACCTCATAGCCTTTCGCACTATGTTCTTGATGAAGTGCCTCAAGGTCAGGTGTACTGAGGGCGATATGGGCAAAGCCATCTCCAACCACATAAGGGCCGTGGTCATAGTTATAGGTCAATTCCAACTCGTAGTCATCACCGTCAAGTCCTAGATAGACAATCGTGAAGGCATGGTCTGGAAAATCTCTGCGACGCAATTCTTTAAAACCAAAAGCATCTTGATAGAATGCAATTGATTTTTCAAGGTTTTCTACTCGCAAACAAGTGTGTAGCATTTTTGAAGCCATATATTCTCCTTTATGTCAAAAAAGACTGGGACAATCCTGTACCAGTCTTATCTGTCTTATTTACCAAGTTTTGCTTTCGCTGCATCTGCAAGAGCTGTGAAAGCTGCTGCATCGTTAACAGCCAAATCAGCAAGCATTTTACGGTTTACTTCGATCTCAGCCAATTTCAAACCATGCATCAATTGTGAGTATGAAAGTCCGTTTATACGAGCTGCCGCGTTGATACGAGTGATCCACAATTTGCGGAAGTCACGTTTCTTTTGACGACGGTCACGGTATGCATAGTAGTAAGAGTTCATTACTTGTTCTTTTGCAGTACGGAACAAGATGTGTTTAGCTCCATAGTAACCTTTTGCTAATTTAAGAATACGTTTACGACGTTTACGTGATACAACGCCACCTTTAACACGTGCCATGTTTTATTTCCTCCAAATATTTCCTAGAATTGTTTACTTACTGTTAGGCTATTATTTCAAGCGAGTAAGCATTGCTTTGATACGTTTGAAATCTCCTGAATGCACCATAGATGCTTTACGAAGATGACGACGTTGTTTCTTAGTTTTTCCGTGGAAACGGTGAGAAGTGTAAGCACGGAAACGTTTAAGTCCACCAGAACCTGTACGTTTGAAACGTTTAGCTGATGCGCGGTGTGTTTTTTGTTTTGGCATGATTTTTTCTCCTTTATTTAACTTTCTGACACTTATTTTTTGTCAGTTGCTGGCGCCAACTGCATGAACATTTGGCGTCCATCCATCTTAGCTCGTTGTTCGATGATCGCAATATCTTGTGTTGCTTCAGCAAACTCGGCTAAAACTTTTGCACCAATCTCTTTATGGGTGATCATACGCCCTTTAAAGCGAATGGATACCTTAACTTTATTTCCTTTTTCAAGGAACTTGCGTGCATTGCGAAGTTTTGTGTCAAAGTCACCCTTGTCGATAGTTGGACTCAGACGAACTTCTTTCACAGTAACAACACTTTGTTTTTTACGTTGTTCTTTTTGCTTTTTCTGGTACTCAAATTTGAACTTACCGTAGTCCATAATTTTAGCAACAGGCGGTTTTGCTTGGGGTTGAATCAATACTAAGTCAACATTTGCACTATCAGCCAATGCTTGCGCTTCGCTGAGTGGCTTGATACCTAGCTGTTCTCCCTCAAGACCGATCAAGCGAACTTCACGTACACGAATTTCATCATTGATGAATAAGTCTTGCTTTGCTATGGTTTTCACCTCTTTTTTATTATTAGAGAAAAACAAGAGCGGGCTCGTAATGATACAAGCCCGCACGTTATGATAGCGTTTCTTAGAAACTTTTCATCCGTAGGGCCAGGCAACTTGATGTCACAAGGCGAGAAGCTCTCACTTCTGCTTTTCTCAACTTTTATATGATACCAAGTTTTCTATTCCTTGTCAAGATAAAAAGTCAATTTTTCGAAAAGTTTGTCTATTTTATCGAACCGTTTCAATTCGCCAACTATTCCACCCTTTAAACCGAATGGCTCCGTTCTGGTCAGTTCGGTAAATCTTACTCTTGATACTTTCCAGTCGTGTCAAGGTTTCCTGATGGGGGAGTTTTGCACGATTGTTCTTTCCAACTGAGATGAGAGAAAGCTCTGGGTTGAGTTTTTCTAGGAAAACTGGATTTGATGATGCATTAGAACCATGTTGGCCTGCCTTCAAAACATCCACCTCTAAGTTAGGGTATTGCTTTAAAAGTTCCTTCTCTCCCTTCTCTTTTAAGTTTCCACTGAAGAGAAAGTGCTTATCCAAGAGTTTCCCATAAAGAACCAAGGAGTCGTAGGAATCAGCTTCTCCAATCTTCCTTGGAGATAGGACTTCTAAGTAACCGCCAAAAATTGGCAAGTTCTCCCCTGCTGTCACACTGCACACCTTGGTTTGAGTCGCTTGTAGTTCCGCTACAAATTCCTTTTGTGTCAGACTTCCTTTTGATACTAAAATTTCCCCGACATGGAAAGCTTTGGTCACCTCCAGCAAATCGCCAGCATGCTCCTTATCTGTATTGGTCAAAATCAGCTGGTCAATCTTGGCTACTCCGCGACTTTTAAGATAGGGAATCAAGGTTCTCTGGGCATTGCTGGTCGTCGTCTTTTCTTGCCATCTTTCTATTTTCTTACTAGATTCTGCCTTTCCTCCCACATCTATAAGCATGGTTTTACCAGTTACATCCCGTAGGAAAATACTTTCCCCTTGCCCAACATCCAGAATGGTGATTTCATTTTCTAGCGGATATTTGGTCAAGAAAAAGAGCTCCATGACACACAAGCTTAGTATTGCTAGTCTTTTGATGTTTTTCCTAAAATCATACAGTATTGCCAAGGAAATTAACAGTAGAATCAAAAGCCATGCGTTGGGTTGACCAAAGACCAAGGGCCTGCTTGCCATCTGCGATACCAAGCGAATGATGTCTTCCAACCACTCAAAAATAAAGTTAAACTGAGTGACTGGGTAAACGAAGGACAGAATGAATAAGATGGACAAAAGCGGCAAGAAGACCACATCAAACAGAAAGGAAAAGACAAAAGTCAAAAGGATAGACCAAGGTTGAAATTCTGCAAAATAAAAGGATAGAATGGGCAATATTCCCAAGGAAATGATCAGACTTTCTCTGGCAACAGCCTTGAACCCATCGCCTTCTTTGCTAGTCATGGTCAAGATAAAGGCGTAGGCGCATGACAAGACACCTCCTGACGTCAGGAAAAAGTTGGGCATGATGATAAAGAGGACAAGGACCGTCAAGGCAAAATTATCCAAACCCTTATAGCCATGTTGGGCCAGTAACTTTTGCAAGAGACTGCGAATGACCGATGCTGAAAATCCTGTCAAACCAGCATAGATAAGAGAAAAGGGATAAGTCAGCCACTTCAACTTTTCTTGGGTCAAGCCCAATCGTAAGAGGAGTTTCTTAAAGGCATCCATAAAGAAGCCCACCTGCATACCTGACAAGGCAAAGAGATGGATAATACCAAGACTAGAGTAAAGCTCATTCATCTCCTCAAAATCAGTATCTAGATGTCCGAAAAGAAGACCTGTCATATAGTTGCGCATAGGATCTGGAAAGTACATCTTGATCCAAACTACAGCTTTTCGACGTAAACTGGACAGATTTTCTCCTATATCCCAACTGCTAATCTTTTTCATTGATTGGATACTCTTGATAGTCAAAGTTTGGTAAATCCCCTGAGTCTTCAGATAGGCTTGGTAGTCAAAGCCACCAAAATTCCTCTGCCCTTCTGGCTCGGAAAGTTTTCCTTCTAGTTCAATCTCATGAAGATCTGTTAAGGCCTGAAAGTGCTCTTTCTCTTCCTCGGACTGGAGTTTATAGTAAACTTGGAAGGTGAGGCCTTCAGCCTTTCCCCGAAAGGACAGACTATCTCCATTGACCTTAATAGTGTCAGGCAAAATCCGTACCCTCTCAACAGAATCCACTAGGTTTTGACTAGCTTGTGTCTGTTGCCAAGTTTGAAACAGAAACCAAAATCCAAAAACTCCACAAATAGCTAGAACTTTACCAGCCGATTTCCAAGGAAATTGGAAAAAGAGACAGACCAGCCAAAAAACAAAACCTAGCAGTGCGAGATAGGACGCTCCAAAAATGGCATAGTAAAGCCAGAGTAACAGAAAACTCAAATAGATTAGGGGGATAGGGAAATTCTTAATCCACTGTAACATAGTCTTTTAGCTTTTCTATGGTCTTAGCGCCAATGCCAGAGACCTTCTTGAGTTCATCTACCGACTTGAATTTACCATTTGCCTCACGATGATCGATAATATCCTGGGCTCGTTTTCCTCCCAAGCCTTTGACCTGCTTGAGTTCTTCCAGACTAGCTTTATTGAGGTTGACCTTCTTTTCTTTACTTGTCGAGGGAGTCGTTTCAGAGGCAGCCTGCTGACTAGCTGCTTCTTCTCCCTTAGTTGGAACATAGACAAGAGCCTCATCACTGACTTTCTGAGCGAGATTGAGCGATTTGCTATCTGCCTCCTCTGTCAAGCCACCTGCCTTCTGAACGGCATCATGAACCCTACTGCCAACTGGCAAATCATAAATCCCTGGCGATTTGACAGCACCTTTGACATCCACTGTGATCAGATCTTGTTCAGGAGACTCTTCCTTTTCCTCCTTCTTCACTTCTTTTTCAGCCGATGAATCCTTTGAAACGGCTGCAACTTCGGTCTGCAAATTTGTTTCTTTCACAGATGTTTGTGTAGCTGGCTTTAGCAGGAAAAATCCGCCTAAAGCTAAACCTAAACCAGCACAGATGACAATGATTTTATACTCTTTGATTTTCTCGATAATTGCTTCCATATTTTCTCCTCTCTTAAGTTATTCGTAAGAGAAAGAAAAAAACAGCTGAAAAATCTTTTCAACTGCTTACTTATTTGCAAAATAATCTTCCTTGGTCAAGACATAATGAACTCTTGTGATGATTCGACCTGGTTCTTTATTATCCATTCTGGCATATGGTTCTTCGTGGGAAAAGCGCATACCTGATTTCTGCATGACCTTTCCTGACGCGGGATTATCCTTATCGTGTAAAGCAACTAACTTGTTCATTCCAATCTTCTCAAAAGTCAGCTCAATCACGGCACGATTGGCTTCTGTCGTCAATCCTTGATTCCAATACTTTTGGTTGATAATGTAACCAATAGCTGCTTTTTTGAGAATGGGGTCAATCTTGTGCAAATCAATAGTTCCAATAAACTGACCATTGCTTTTTAGTTCGATCCCCCACCGTCCCAAGGGATTGGCCAAGTAGAACTGAGCGATGTTGTTCTTGGTCTCTTCTAGGCTTTGATTTGTTGGAAAAGTGTAGCGTGTATTTTCTCTGTCTGATGCATACTCAAACATAGCTTCCGCATCATCCAAGGTTACAGGTCGGAGCAATAAACGCTTCGTTTCTATAGATGGATACTGGGCAAATTTCACAAATATTGATTCCATACTTTTCCCTCCATTAGAGCTTGATTCTCACTAGTCTAGCATAAATAAATTTGGAAGACAAGTTTTTCTTGATTTTTGAAGCGGTTTCATATACAATAAAACCATCACATTTTTGATTTATGAAATGGAATGTGACAACTAAAACAAGACCGTCAATTGAAAGGTAGGTTATCTCTATGTTAATCGGAATCCCAAAAGAAATTAAAAATAATGAAAACCGTGTTGCCCTCACTCCTGCTGGCGTCCACAGTTTAGTCAGTCGTGGACATCGTGTTCTCATCGAAACAAATGCTGGTCTCGGTTCAGGATTTACTGATGCGGACTATCAAAAGCAAGGAGCTGAGATTGTCGCTACTGCTGCTGAAGCCTGGGCTGCCGAATTAGTCGTGAAAGTAAAAGAACCACTAGCTTCTGAATACGGTTATTTGCGTGATGATCTTCTCCTCTTCACTTACTTGCACATGGCCGCTGCTCCAGAATTGGCAGATGCTATGCTAGCAGCCAAAACAACAGGAATTGCCTATGAAACGGTCCGTGACAATCAAGGACAACTACCACTCCTCGTTCCTATGAGTGAAGTTGCAGGTCGTATGGCCGTTCAAATCGGAGCTCACTTCCTTACTAAGCAAGCTGGTGGCTCTGGTGTCCTACTAGGTGGTGTACCAGGTGTTTCAAAAGGAAAAGTAACCATCATCGGTGGTGGTGTCGTCGGTACACATGCTGCCCGCATTGCCCTTGGACTCGGTGCTCAAGTGACTATTTTAGATATCAGTGCCAAACGACTCTCAGTTCTAGAAGAAGTCTTTGGAAACCAAATCCAAACTCTTATGTCCAATTCATTCAACATCGAAGCAAGTGTGAGAGATGCTGATGTGGTGATTGGTGCAGTTCTCATCCCTGGTGCCAAGGCTCCGAAATTAGTGACAGATGAGATGGTCAAACAAATGCGTCCAGGCTCTGTCATCGTTGACGTAGCTGTTGACCAAGGTGGCGTTATCGAAACAGCTGACCGTGTGACAACCCACGATGAACCCGTCTATGAAAAACACGGTGTTCTCCACTATGCCGTTGCCAACATTCCTGGTGCGGTTGCTCGTACTTCTACTATCGCCCTAACCAACGTCACCCTTCCTTACATCGAAGCTCTGGCTGGAAAAGGATTCGCACAAGCAATCTCTGAGGATGAGGGCTTGCGTCAAGGTGTGACCACTTATCAAGGTTACTTAACTAGTCTGCCAGTTGCTCAAGGCCTCGATAAAGATTACACGTCTATCGACGAACTTGTTTAAAGCTAGACACTCATTAAAAAGAAGAAGAGCAGTTCAAATGGAACTGCTCTTCTTTTGCTATTCTGTCTCTTCCTTCTTATCTTCATTTTTAGCTGGAGCTGGTTCATAGGCTCGGATAATCTGAGCGACAACTGGATGGCGAACCACATCCTTGGCTGAAAAATGAACAAAGTCGATTTGGTGAATGTTCTTGAGCTTTTCTTGGGCATCAATCAAACCAGACTTGACGTTACGTGGTAGGTCAATCTGGCTGATATCTCCATTGACAATCATCTTAGAATTAAAACCTAAACGCGTCAAGAACATCTTCATCTGCATGATGGTCGTATTTTGCGCCTCATCGAGAATGACAAAGGCATCATCTAAGGTCCGACCACGCATGTAGGCAAGGGGCGCGATTTCGATAATCTCACGCTCCATGAGACGAGTCGTCTGGTCTTTGCCAAGAATCTGATACAAGGCATCATAAACTGGTCGAAGATAAGGATCTACCTTCTCCTTGAGATCTCCCGGAAGAAATCCAAGACTCTCACCTGCTTCGACTGCTGGTCGAGTCAGAATAATCCGCTTGACTTGCCCACGTTTAAGGGCCGTTACTGCCAAGGTCACTGCAAGAAAGGTCTTCCCCGTCCCTGCTGGCCCAATTCCAAAGGTCACATCATGCTGTTTGACACTGTCCACATAAAGCTTTTGACCCAAGGTTTTGACACGAATCGGTTTCCCAGTATTGTCTTTGATAATTTCTTCTTCGTAAAGGGCGACAAACTTGTCAATTTCATCGTTTTTGACCATACTAATCGCAGTCACCACATCTGGCGTGCCAATGGTCATTCCACGATTTACCAAGACCATCAAAGCCTGAATAACCTGACGTGCTTCCTCACAGGCAGACTCTTCTCCCAAAACCTGGACAATCTCCGTACGGGCATGAATCACCACATCGAGCTCTTCTTCCATCAAACGAAGATGGCGCTCATTGGAACCAAAAAGATGGAACAAGTCATCTGGATGACTCAGTTGAATGTCTATTGAATGTTCCTTCAAATAAAGAACCTCTCTAATCCGTTTATTTCTTTTTATTATAGCAAAGAGAACAATAAAATACTAGCCTCATCTCATTGTCTCTAGTGTTCTAAGTATTCTTGCCAGATGGCGTCAAAGTCTCCTAGGTTAAAAGAGAAGCTGGCATGCTCCTCCAAAAAGCGACTCACCTCATCAAAATCATCCGTGTGTTTTGGAAAAGCCGACTCTTCAAAAGCGAGGTCTGCCAAGATGGCTTTGGGGCTATTACTTTTAGGATTGCGCTCAGTCATGAGCCAAGTGTAAAATGATTTTCTCAATTCTTTCTCCTATCAAGAGTTTTTTGATGACACTTTTCTGATTCTTGAAAATTACTGGACTTAGCCTCTGAAACGTAGTGGTTTATAAAATCTGTTTTAGCATCTGTATAGGCGTCTCGATTGTGTTCAAATTTTTTCCACAAACTTAGTTTTAATTCCTGATACGCTTGGGCAATATCTGGATGCTGGCAGAGATAATCTCTAAAATAAATCTCGTCATGATCTCCCGTCATTCGCAAATGTAGATGAAAAACTTTCTCAGCAAATCCCTGCTCTGCATATCCTTTATTTAGCGAAATCCTGGTAGGACTCTCCGACATCACTAGCCAACCATTCTTCACCAATAAATCTCTAACTCTTGCTAAATCCTCTATTCTACCTACTTCTAACAGAATATCAACGATATTTTTGGCCCAAATATTAGGGATAGCAGTGCTACCGATATGTTCTATTCTTTTAATAACATTCGCGCCCAATATTTTTTTCAGATTTGTTTTTTCCGATTCATACCAGTCTTTCCACTCTGACTTGTGCTCTACTAGAAAAATAGGAAAAAGTTGCCAGAGTTCCTCTAAACTCATTTCTTCAAGTTTCTTTATCATGTCTATAAGGCCTAAATCAACTCTGACCCAAACTGGTCTTGCTTGATTTTGCCAGCCTTCATCAAGCCACCGAGTGCTTTCTTGAACTGACCTTTAGAAATACCAAAGGTTGCCTTGATGTCCTCAGGAGACGACTTATCATTCAAGGTCATGAAACCGCCATTGCTTTCCAAGTAGGTCAAAATCATCTGGGCATCATTTTCCAACATTTCAAAGGAACGTGGTTTGAGGGAGAGGTTCAAAGTACGGTCTACTTCACGGAAACCGATGACACGCGCATCTAGAACTTGCCCCAAACGTGGCTCTGCGTAGCGTTCACTTGGGTGAATGAAACCAAGCATGTTATTTTCTGGTAGGTAAACAAAGGTTCCTGACAGCTTGAGACGGTAAACAATGGCTGGCCAGTTTTGGTTCTGCATGTTATTGTAAGCAGGACGAGCCAGACGTTGGAAGTCTTCCTGATAAGCCAAGAGTCCCCAGATTCGGTCTTTCTTGTCCACTTCAAGACGGATGTAGAGTTTGTCACCCTTCTTAGGCCATAGTTCCTTGAGCTCAGGGAGAATATCAAGTGACACTACGATTTCCTTGTCAGGCAGACCGGTATCGACAAAAACACCCAAGTCCTTACGAACTTCTGTTACCGTTCCCCAGCCAAATTGATCCTTAGTGGCAGTCACTTCTAAGGTTGTCAGGCGGAGTTTCTGCTTCATATCTGTATAGGCAAAACCTTTGACCGTATCCCCTACTGTATGTTGACCTTCTTCCCTGGCAAGAGCATATGTCTGACCATCCTTTTGCACAAAGTAAAAACGGTCATTTTCATCGATGATGAGTCCAACGATAAAACTTGCAAGATTTGTATTCATATTTCCTTCTTTCGAATAAAACTCAGCCAGCAATGCCAACTGAGTTTTTCTGTTTATTTTTAGACTTCCAAGAGTTCTTTTTCTTTATTGGCAGTCATGTCGTCGATGTGTTTCACAGCATCGTCTGTTACTTTTTGAATATCTTTTTCAAGAGTCTTCAATTCGTCTTCAGTGATTTCTTTTGCTTTTTCTTGTTTTTTAGCTTCGTCCATAGCGTCGCGACGGATGTTACGGACAGCCACTTTAGCATTTTCACCGACCTTCTTCACTTCTTTGGCAAGGTCACGACGGGTTTCTTCTGTAAGAGCTGGGATAACCAAGCGGATCACAGAACCGTCATTAGCTGGGGTGATACCAAGATCAGAAGCGTTCAAGGCACGTTCGATGTCTTTCAAAGAAGACCTGTCAAATGGTGTTACCAACAAGACACGCGCTTCTGGAATGGTAATAGAAGCGATTTGGTTAAGAGGAGTTTCGACTCCATAGTATTCTACGTGGATACGGTCTAGCAAGCTTGCGTTGGCACGACCGGCACGGATACCACCAAATTCACGAGCAAGTGATTGGTGAGACTGGGCCATTCTCTCTTTAGCTTTTTCTACAATTGCGTTAGCCATAATTTTCTTATTCCTTTTCTTCGATATTGTTTGAAACTGTTGTTCCGATATTTTCACCAAATACGACACGTTTGATGTTGCCTGGTTGGTTCATGTTGAAGACAACCAAGTCAATGTCGTTGTCCATAGAGAGGGTTGAGGCAGTTGAGTCCATGATACGAAGACCTTTGTTGATAACGTCACGGTGGGTCAATTCTTCAAACTTAACGGCTGTCTTGTCTTTTTTAGGATCGGCATTGTAAACACCGTCTACGCCATTTTTAGCCATAAGGATGGCATCCGCTTCGATTTCAGCTGCACGAAGGGCCGCTGTTGTATCGGTTGAGAAGTAAGGTGAACCAATCCCAGCACCAAAGATAACAATACGGCCTTTTTCAAGGTGGCGAAGGGCACGTCCACGTACATAAGGTTCTGCCACTTGTTGCATCGCAATGGCAGTTTGCACACGCGTATCGACACCAACTTGTTGCAATGAATCTGCCATCACAAGAGCATTCATCACGGTCCCAAGCATTCCAGTGTAATCTGCCTGAACACGGTCCATTCCTGCTTCTGCAGCAGGTTCCCCACGCCAGAGATTTCCTCCACCAATAACAAGGGCAATTTCGATACCTAAGCTATGAACTTCTTGAATCTCTTTTGCGATTGTTTGAACTGTCTGGATATCAATCCCTACGCCACGTTCACCGGCAAGGGCTTCACCTGATAACTTGATTAAAATACGTTTATACTTGGGATTCGCCATTTTTACTCTCCTTTTTTTATCCTACCTATTTTATCACAATTTCTAAGATTTTTATAGTATCATGAGCAATTCTTTGAAAAAAATTAGACCGTTAAAAATTCCTCTAAGTCGGTAAGAGCACGCTCTGCAATTTTTTCATAACGAGCTTTTTTATCACGGATACGCTCTCCTTCCAACCCCTTGATAATCCCAAAATTGACATTCATTGGTTGGAAATGTTTGCTATCTGCATGAGTGATGTAATGGGCAAGACTTCCAATCGCTGTCGTTTCTGGGAAAATAGCCTCGCTTTCTCCCTTGAAGAGACGAGCAGCGTTAATACCTGCCACTAATCCTGAAGCTGCTGACTCAACATAGCCTTCGACACCCGTCATTTGACCAGCAAAGAAGAGGTTGGGCTGTTTCTTAGAACGATAGGTTTGCTCGAGAAGATTTGGTGAATCCATATAGGAATTGCGGTGCATGACCCCATAACGGACAAACTCAGCATTTTCAAGACCTGGAATCATTTGGAAGACACGCTTTTGTTCTCCCCATTTGAGGTGGGTCTGGAAACCAACGATATTGTAGAGACTACCAGCCGCATTATCCTGACGAAGCTGGACAACTGCATACGGTGTTTTGAACTCTCCATCACGAGGGCCTGTGTAGTCATCTGGATACTCCAGACCAACTGGTTTCATAGGGCCATAAAGCATGGTTTTAATGCCACGCTTAGCCATGACTTCGATTGGCATACAACCTTCAAAGTACTTTTCTTTTTCAAACGAATTCAGCGGTGCTTCTTCCGCATTGACCAAAGCTTCATGGAAATCCATGAACTCTTGCTTAGTCATAGGCGCATTGAGGTAGGCCGCCTCTCCCTTGTCATAACGAGACTTAAGATAGACCTTGCTCATATCAATGGTGTTGACGTCGATAATAGGCGCTGCCGCATCGTAGAAATAGAAACCATCGCCGTCATTAAGGGCATGAATCTTTTCAGTTAGTGCATCGCTGGTCAAAGGACCAGTAGCGACAACTGTAATAACATCAGTTGGCAATTCTGTAATTTCATCACGCACCACTTCAATCAAGGGGTGGTTGGCTACTTTCTCGGTCACCATTTGAGAGAAACCATCGCGGTCCACCGCCAGGGCTCCGCCTGCAGGAACACGTGTAGCTTCTGCTGATTCCAAGATAACAGAACCCAAGCGACGCATTTCTTCCTTGAGGAGCCCAACAGCATTAGTCAAGGCATCGCCACGAAGAGAATTGGAACAAACCAACTCTGCAAAATTGTCTGTTTTGTGCTGAGGTGTTGACTTGACACCACGCATTTCATAGAGTTTAACTGGAATACCACGTTCTGCGATTTGGTAGGCAGCTTCAGAACCTGCCAAACCTGCTCCGATAACATTGATATAAGATTGAGACACGACACTAATACCTCTTTGGGTGAAAACTAGGTCCAAAAAAACAAGCTACTAGACTATTTGACACCCACAAATCTTTCTAATTTTTCTTTTACTAGTATAACAAAAAAAGGGAAGAAGGCAAACTTCCCTGTTTAGTCATTTTCTTAATTTTCTTCCCAGTCGTGGTAGGCACTGTAGAGTTGGCTTTTATTCCACTGGTAGAGTTTCGCAACTTCCTTAATAGCTTGATTTTTCTTCATGCCTTGCTGGATACGAGATTGGATTTCTGAAAACAAGTCCTCCTCGTCTTTTTCTTCCACATCCTGACTGGCGCCTTCAACGATGAGAAGGCATTCTCCCTTTAGCGGCGTTTCTGCGATGCTTTCTAGCAATTCAGAAATCTTTCCTCGTTGGTATTCTTCATAGATTTTGGTCAATTCTCTCACCAAGACCACCGAGCGGTCACCGTAAACTGCTAGCATATTTTCCAGCGTATCAGCCACACGATGGGGCGATTCGTAGAAAATTTGAGTTTCTGGATAATCTTTTTTCAAGTCGAAAAATTGCTTTTGCTGGCCTGATTTTCTCGGTAAGAAACCGTAAAAGATATGTGGCTGTGGCGCCAAACCACTGGCAATCAAGGCCGAAATCCCTGCAGAGGCACCCGGAACTGTTACAACTGCAATCTCTTCCTCGATGGCTGCCTTGACTAAATCATGACCAGGGTCAGAGATGCTAGGCAGACCCGCATCGGAGACCTGAGCAATACTTTGTCCTGCTTTCAGAAAACTAATCAAGTCAGGAATCTTTTCCTTGGCATTGTGCTCGTGAAAACTGATCTGCTTAGTGGAAATATCAAAATGCTTGAGCAAAAGCCCTGTATTGCGCGTGTCCTCAGCTGCAATCCAGTCCACCTCTTTCAAGGTCTGGATGGCACGAAAGGTCATATCGTCTAGATTGCCAATCGGCGTTGCCACTAGGTAAAGCTTGCCATAGGGAGACTGCCCCTTAAAACTTTTTTGAATCTGCATGCCTACTCCCTGTATAACAACTCGTCACAGAACATACATTCCTCATCCTGCTCTCGACGTTGTCCATAAAAATCATTACATACGTGAAACCCATCCTTATAGATTCGACGGACGCTTTCACGAACATGCTTGGCCTTAACAGGTGTATCTGCTTCCACCTCGCCCAAGCGTTCGCGCAACTTACTATTTTCCAAGCGAAGAGCTGTATTTTCCTCTACTAGGCTCTTGAGATTTTTCTTAATAGCCTCAACATCGGCCAAGGTCACCAATAACTGTTGGGAAAAATCGTCCAGCGCATCAAATAATTCTTTCTTATCCATAAACCAGCCCTTTCCTTTCTTTATTCTTCATTGAGTTTATATTTCTTTCAAGACCAGATATTCCATGGCATTTTGAAAGCTGACATTGGCTTGCCACATTTTTCTAGCTTCTAGCAAATCTTGTAAAATCTGTTGAATCCTTACTTGCAAGAGGTCCTGTCCACAGAGGACTTCGAGGATTCGCAAGACCTGATCTTGTTTTTCCTTGTCATCTGCCAAGCTAACTAATTTGGCTACCTGCAAATAACTCTCTTTTTTCTTAGCTAGTAACCAGGTCAGCAGGCGTTCGCTCTCATCCACCAAGGTCCAAAAGCTAGCCTGATTGACCAATTTCTCAGCTTCAGCTCGTGATTGACAAAACTGGGCTAAAAGAGTCGCTTTTTTCTTAACGAGACCTGCTTGTTCTAATTGATGGATGAGCTTTTCTTCTTGCTTTTTAAAGTTGAAAATCTGGGTCCGACTACGGATTGTCGGCAAGATTTTTTCCTCATCGCTAGTTAAGAAGAAAATGTAAACTTCACTCTGAGGTTCTTCGATGACCTTGAGCAGAGAGTTAGCCGCGTTGGGATGCATTTTATCCGCCTGCTCGATAATAAAGACCTGTTGCTGACTTTCAATCCCTGCTTGGGAAAACTGAGCCACTAATTCTCGAATGCGTTCTGTCTTGATGACCTGATTGACTGGCTTAATCAAGGTAACATCGGGAAATTCTTCCTGTTCAATCAGCTTGCAGTTTCGGCATTTCTCACATGGTAGAACGCCTACTTTATCCCTACAAAAGAGGCTCTTAGCCAAAAACTGCGCCATTTCCAAGCTTCCAAAGAAACCTGAAAAGAGATAGGCGTGATTGAGCTGATCTTGTTCTAGGATACGGACAAAGCGGTCAAACTGGTCTGGTTGCCAAGCCTTTAGTTGTTCTTGTTTCATTTTGCCAATCCCATTCTCTCAAACAAGACAGTTTTGGTAGCTTCCACAACTTGCTCCAAAGGAAGACTCGCATCAATCTTGGCAATACGATTTCCTTCTTTTTCCAGAAGAGAAAGGTAGCCTTGACGGACTTTTTTGTGCAAGTCCAAACCTTCCAAGTCCAAACGATTGACCTCGCGATCACTATTTGCAGCAATGCGAGCCAACCCCTCTTCCACCTCAATGTCAAAATAAAGTGTCAAATCAGGTTTGAGGCCATCTGTCACAAAGTGATTGAGCCAATCAATGGCATCAATATCCAAGCCACGGCCAAATCCCTGATAAGCAACGGAACTATCGATGAAGCGGTCCATAATGACCAACTTACCAGCTTCAAGAGCAGGGAGAACTTTTTCCACCAAGTGCTGTCTGCGACTTGCGATATAGAGAAGGAGCTCTGTTTTAGGATCCATCTGAGTATGACTTGGGTCCAAAATCACTTGACGAATCTTCTCCCCAATCAAGACTCCACCTGGCTCACGGGTCGTCAGTACCTCTACTCCTTTTTCCTCTAAAATGGGGAGTAGAGCCTCTAAAACGCTAGTCTTCCCTGCTCCCTCTGGTCCCTCAAGAGAGACTAAAAATCCTTTTGACATGTCTAACTCATTTCTTTTTTTCTACCTTCTATTCTATCAAAAAAATAGGTTTTTGTGACAATCTTTTTTTCTTCTCCATTCAATCGACCATAAAAGAGGTTGATAGTCATCCAACCTCTTATTTACCTAGTTCTTGTGTTCGTTTATAGGCTTGATGAACTGCGTCCATGACTGTGCCTCTAAAGGCATGTTCTTCCAGACTTGCTACACCAGCGATTGTCGAACCTCCTGGGCTGCAAACTTGGTCTTTCAATACTCCAGGATGTTGTTGACTTTCGAGGACCATTTGTCCAGCGCCGACTACTGTTTGGGCTGCCATTTTCAAGGCCATTTCTCTTGGCAATCCTGTCTGTACACCCGCATCTGCCAAAGCCTCGATAAAGAGATAGACAAAAGCTGGTCCACAACCTGCGAGACCTGTCGCCGCATCGATTAAGCCATCTCCCAGCTCAACCAAAAGACCGGCCTTGGCTAATAACTGACAAAACAGACCATTGTCCTCAACACGACAGTTTGCTGACAGGGCGTAACTAATCACTCCTTGGCCGATAGCTACTGGAGTATTGGGCATGATGCGAATGATTCGGTGGTGACTTGGCAGAAGACTCGCTAGTTTTTCCAAGGTCAATCCAGCCGCCATGGAAATCAAAAGAAGACTCTCTCTCTTTTCAAGGATAGACTGGTATTGAGCAAGCAGTTCAGAAAACTGAGCAGGCTTAACTCCTAGAAAAATCACATCTGCTTCTGCAAAAATTTCTTCATTGCTGGAAGCCTGACCACCGAAGTTGGTGATGAAAGCATCTACTTTTGCTTGACTGCGATTGGCAAGGAGAATCTGTTCACCCGTCTTGGCCTGCCAGACAGCCTTGGCCAAACTAGCTCCCATATTCCCTAAGCCGATAAATCCAATCTTCATCTCTTACTCCCTTATCTGTCCGTCACCAGTAACCACATACTTGTAGCTGGTCAATTCCTTCAAGCCCATTGGACCACGCGCATGCAGTTTCTGAGTAGAAATCCCCATTTCACATCCAAGGCCAAATTGCCCACCATCAGTGAAACGCGTTGAGGCATTGATATAAACCGCTGCTGAGTCTACTTGATTTGTAAAGTAAGCCGCAGCTTCAGTATTTTCTGTCACAATGGCATCCGAATGATGGGTACTGTGAGCTTCAATATGCTCAACCGCTTCTTCTAAACTGCTCACGACCTTAACAGCTAGTATATAGTCTAAAAACTCGGTGTCAAAGTCTTGAGCCCCAGCTGCTTGACCTGAAACAAACTGACTTGCTTTTTCATCCAAGCGGAATTGAATTGGTTCCAACCCAGCTTCTTTTCTATCTGCAACCAGAACTTGCTCCAAGCGAGGAAGGAAATCCGCTGCCTTGTCTTTATGAACCAGCAAAACCTCCATAGCATTGCAGACAGAAGGACGACTGGTTTTAGCATTGTTGATGATAGACATAGCCTTGTCTTCATCGGCATCCTTGTCCACATAGACATGGACAATTCCAGTTCCTGTCTCGATAACAGGTACGATAGCATTTTCAACCACAGCATTGATCAAGCCAGCACCTCCACGAGGAATGAGAAGGTCTAGATAACCCTTGGCCTTCATCATGGCATAGCTACTTTCACGGCTGGTATCTTCTACTAGTTGAATCACATCAGGATGAATGGTAGTCGTCTCCAAGCCCTTCTTTAAGGCTGTGACAATAGCATGGGCTGTTTGATAGGCATCCTTACCACTACGAAGGACAACCGCATTTCCACTCTTGAGAGCCAAGGCAGCCGCGTCAGACGTCACATTTGGACGGCTTTCATAGATAATACCGATAACACCCATAGCCACACGTTTCTTGGTAATAAGCAAGCCATTTTCAAGATGACTTGTCTCTAGGACTTCACCAATGGGATCTGGTAAAGCAACCACTTCACGAATCCCTCTTGCCATGGCCTGGATTCGACCTGCATCCAAATAAAGACTATCCAGCATGACATCTGAGATTTTCCCCTTGGCAGCTGCCATATCAAGGGCATTGGCCTCTAAAATCTCCTCAGTAGCTGCCAATAAGTGATCAGCCATGGCTAGCAAGGCTTGATTTTTCACCTCTTCACTAGCTGTGTTGATTGACTTTTTAACAGCCTGTACCTGTTCAAATTGTTCTTGTGTACTTACCATCGTTCACCTCTAAAATTCTGTAAAGAGCAGCTGGATTTCAGGAGTGATGGAAATCCAGTCATCACGGTGAATCAAGACTCCCTTAGCTTTTTGAGAACGGAGCATATCTTCTAGGGCTGAGACACCAAATTGAACACGTCCCTTTCCAAGAGATTGACCTGTTTCTTTATCTGCTACTGTAACAATATCATGGTAAGAGAAGTTCCCTTCCACTTCTACCACGCCTGATAAAAGGAGACTTTTTCCGTTTTTTGAAAGTGCTTCTGCAGCTCCACCATCTACCCAAATCGTTCCTTGACTTTGAGCATAGAAGGCTAGCCATTGTTTCTGAGTACGAAGGCCCTTCTCTTGCGCGACAAAGAAGGAACCGTCCTTGGTCTCCTCCGCTGCCTCAATCAAGGCATCTGATTTCAAGGAGGAGCAAATATAGACTGGCACACCCGACTCCGTCGCGATCGTAGCCGCCTTGATCTTAGTCAACATGCCACCTGTACCATTAGACGAACCTGCTCCATCAGCCATATCAATAATCTCACGATTGATAGTCTCGATTTTCTCAAGACGTTTAGCTCTTGGATCTGAGTTGGGATTTCCAGTATAGAGACCGTCTACATCCGTTAAGAGAACTAAGAGATCTGCTTGTACCATAGCCGCTACCTGAGCACTCAGAGTATCATTGTCCCCAACCTTGAGCTCATCAATAACGACACTGTCATTCTCGTTGATGATTGGAATGGCTCCACGATGAAGCAATACAGACAAAGCCTGGTGGGCGTTCTTATAACGACGTTTATCTACAAAATCATCCTGTGTCAGCAAGATTTGCGCAGAGACGATTTGGCGCATGAGGAGGTTGGTTGTGTACTCTTCTAGCAGCAATCCTTGGCCTACCGCTGCCGAAGCTTGCTTATCTGCAATCTTGGTCGGGCGCTTTTTAAAACCCAAAGCTCCAAATCCAGCGGCAACTGCCCCAGATGACACCAAAATCAACTCATGTCCAGCTTCATGTAGCATAGCCAATTGCTGGGTAATTGCCTTTACTTTACTTCTTGATAAACTCCCGTCTTCATTTGTCAAGGACGAAGTCCCCACCTTAAAGACGATTCGTTTGTAGTTCATATTCTCACTCCGATTCTTCATATTTATCCATTATAACATGAATGCTTTAAAATAGAAAAGACTTGAAATGAAAAAGGTTGAGACAGCTATCTCAACTCTTTTATCTATTCTCAGTTTGACGCAATCTTTCCAGCGTTTCTTTAAAAATCTCTGGAATATCTGCTGTGAATTCCAAGGTCTCACCTGTTCTCGGATGGGTAAAGCCTAGAGTCTTAGCATGGAGAAATTGTCCATGTCCTTTCAGGGTCTTGCGAGGACCATAGACCTCGTCACCTGCGACTGGATGACCGATATAAGCCATGTGAACACGAATTTGATGGGTACGCCCTGTTTCCAGTTGCAACTCTAACAAACTATAGTCTCCAAAGCGTTCCAAGACCTGAAAACGAGTCACAGCTGGCTTCCCTTTAGCAGTTACAGCCTGTTTCTTACGGTCTTTTTCGCTCCGACCAATCGGCGCTTCAATCACACCACGATCATTTGGCAGATTGCCGTGAACAATCGCCCAGTATTTACGTAGAGACTTCTTATCCTTGAGTTCTTGGGCAAGTGCTAAGTGGGCCTCATCATTCTTAGCAATCATGAGGAGACCAGACGTGTCCTTGTCAATACGGTGAACAATTCCCGGTCGGAGAACCCCATTGATACCTGATAGGTCCTTGATATGGTACATGAGGGCATTGACCAAGGTTCCGCTAGTATGACCTGCGCTGGGATGAACCACCATCCCTTGAGGCTTGTTAACGACGGCTACATCCTCATCTTGGTAGATAATTTCGAGTGGAAGGTCCTCAGCCACATACTCTAAAACTTCTGGTTCTGGAACATGGTAAGTTACGACATCCCCCTCTTGGACAGTATATTTTGCTTTCTTGGCTTGGCCATTGACCAAAACTTGCCCAGCCTTGATTTGTTCATTAGCGAGACTGCGTGACAATTCTGTCAGGTTCGACAGAGCCTTGTCTAAGCGCACCCCACCTCTTTCAATTTTTATTTCCATTTACTTCCTCTTTGAGCATTGCAATTAATAAAACGATGACACCAACTGTCAAATAGCTATCAGCCACATTAAAAATCGCAAAGTTAATAAAGTCTAGGTGAAACATATCCACCACAAAACCTTGACTCATTCTGTCGATAAAGTTGCCCAGACCTCCCGCGATTATCAAAGTCAGTCCAAAAACCATCCAGAGAGAATCCTCCATGTGTTTATGTAGATACCAAATGGCTCCCACCATAACGACCAGTGTAATAACAGCAAATAACCACTGCTGATCTTGCAGCATGGAGAAGGCTGCTCCTCTATTTTGCAGATAGGTCAAGCTAACGAGATTGGGGATCCACGAACGCACTTCACCCAGTGGAATCTGTTGGACAACATAATTTTTGACCAACTGATCCAACCCAATCAAAAGCAGTACAATGACTGCTACTATTCCTCTTTTTTTCATGATTTCCTCTTTTGATCAAAATATTCTTGCATAACCTCAACGAAAAGAGTCCCAGCTTGACTAAGCTCCACTTCTTCCCGTTTGACATAGACCATGCGATTATCTAGATTATCCTTGAGACGAATGACTGTGATTCCATTGACACTGTCACTATCTAAAAATCCAGATCCAGTCGCATAGGCATCCGTTCGCTCCAAAATACCATTCAAAGTAGCACGGTCGGTCACATTAAACATCTGGGAGCTCGCGCTGGTGTCGACAAAGTTCTCTGAATAGTAAAGGTACTCATCCTTTTCCTGAGTAAAACGAACCGTTGGTAAATCCGCTAAATCCTCCATGACCAATTCCTCCTTCTGTGCTAAAGGATGCCCTTCACGAAGATAAATATGAGTCTGGAAAGGAATTAGTTCAATAACTTCTAAACCAAGCTTTTCAACCCGTTGCATAATTCCTTTTTGATTTTGATTGTTGAGGTAGATAATCCCAATCTCACTGTGTCCTTGGGCTACTTCGTCTAAGATTTGAACAGTAGTTGATTCAAAAATACGGAAGTTTTTGTAGTCAGGATAACGTTCTGAGAAGGCCGTAATGGTTGGTGGCAAGAAGTCATAGTGCTGACTGGCAATGGAAAATTCATCCTTTTCTTCCTCAGGATTGGCATACTGATTTTGAAAAACATCAAAGCCTTTGACCAATTCTTGCGCTTTCTCATAAAATTCCATACCACAACGGGTCAAAAACGTTCCCGAACTCGTCCGACGGAAAATCTTAAAGCCTAACTCTTTTTCCAAATCGCGCACAGAAATAGATAGACTTGGCTGACTAACATACATCTTTTCAGCAGCTTCACGGAAAGTACCACTATTGGCAATAGCCACAACATAGCGTAATTGTTGAATGTTCATCTTTTACCCCCAACTTCTCTATCTGTTCATTATACCATATTTTAGAAATTTTCCACCTAGGAAAAATAATGCCACTCATAAAATTCATCTACACTAGTAACAAAGAATTATAGGTATCAAAACAAAAAAATAGGCTCTCCGAAAACTCGGAAAGCCTGATTTTATGCTACTTCTAGCTTCCTCGCCTTTTCATTTTAAGGCTCGGGATAAAAAGGTTCACTGGACCTTTTTATTTTGCGATTGGGTAAACAGAAACTTGTTTTTTATCGCGTCCTTTACGTTCAAAGCGTACTACGCCTTCAACTTTAGCGAACAAAGTATCGTCTCCACCACGTCCAACGTTTACACCTGGGTAGATGTGTGTACCGCGTTGACGGTAAAGGATTGATCCACCTGTTACAGTTTGTCCATCAGCTGCTTTAGCTCCAAGACGTTTCGCTTGTGAATCGCGTCCGTTTGATGTAGAACCTCCACCTTTTTTGTGGGCGAAAAGTTGCAAGTTGTTAAGAGTCATTTTTAACATAATGTTTTCCTCCGTGTTAGTTTTCTGTGATAACTCTAGTTTGGACGAACTCAGAAGAGTTCTCCGATAAGTTTGCCATACCTAAGAAAAATGATTCAAAGAATAACTGCGTCATTTCTCTCTGGTGCGAAGGAAGATCCGCTGGTATTTCAACCTTTAGATAGCCACCTTCATCTTCGTTTAATTCTAAGATTGGTTCATAGCCTGCAAATTTCTCAATGGAATTGATAAAGTTAATGGCAAGCGTAGAAACCGATGCACACACGACATCTAAGCCGTATTCGCCACTTTCGGCGTGTCCAGTAATTTCCGCACTCCTCAGCTCGCCATCTTCGGCTCTCTCAAAGACTGCTTGTATCATGTGTTCTCCTTAAAATTAAGCGTTGATCGCGTTGATGACAACTTTTGTATATGGTTGACGGTGACCTTGTTTACGGTGGCTACCTTTTTTAGGTTTGTACTTGTATGTAACAACTTTCTTTTGTTTTCCTTGTTTTTCAACAGTTCCAACTACAGTAGCTCCAGCAACAAGTGGAGTTCCGACAACAGTGTTTTCACCACCAACAAGAACAACTTCGTTAAAAGTAACTTCTTGACCAGCTTCAACGTTCAATTTTTCAACGTAAACTGCTTGACCAACTTCGACTTTAACTTGTTTTCCGCCAGTTTTGATAATTGCGTATGTGCTCATTATGCACCTCCTATGATTTTTAGGGTTTCCCCGTATTTTTGTGAAGACTCGCCTAGCATCGTGGGACGAACCACTTAAAAGAAAGGCTCTAAGTATAACAAAGTTTAAATTTTGTATACGATGAGCAACGATGTTCGTGCGGTTGCACAGGACTGTGCATAGTCAACTCTTCGATTATAGCATATCTTCTTTTTTCTTACAAGTAAAATCAATTAAAATTAAGTTTTTTCTCTCCTTTTTTTCTCCAAGAAGCAAAAAGCATACTGAAGTAAAAGATACTCATCATAAGAGGAACACCTAGAATTGTCTTCTCCTGATAGTAAATCGTCAAATAAGCTGAAAAAACAACTCCGAAGACAAAACTGCTAAGCAAGCTAACAAAAATCAAGCCCTCTCGTAGGAAAGGCGTATGCTTGGTCCGAAAATAATCTCCAAAAGCCAACATGGTTCGTTTGATATTCCCGGTCATAAAAGCATTATTATAGGCAATCCCTGATACTTCTCCAAAAGCAGTTGTCACCAGTCCTATACAGAAGGCTAATGGCGGTACGAGATAGATATTCTCTACAGTTTGCGGCACAAAGCCAATAATTAGGGACAGGACTGCAAGTGGAATTACGGACAAAATTGGCTTTTTAACAATTCTCAATTTTTCCTTATAGACAGTTAATAAAAGGACCCCCATCATAAAAGCTAGCAAGGTCATTACTTTAGCACTGGCATCTGACACATTGTGTTGAATGAGTCCTACTGATAGAAAAACCACATTCCCAGTCTGTCCTGCCACAAGGGTATTTCCTCGCACGATAAAGGTATAAGCATCTACATATCCTGCGCAAAAAGTCAAAAAAAGCGCTAGCCTCTTAGACTGACGTGATATTTTTCTTATTGGTAATAATCTCATTTTCTCCCCCCTTTTCATTTCATCTACCTATCTAAATATTGTACCACTTTCTCCAAGAAATGCGTAGTCCATTTGAAAATTTTTACCATCTGTTGGATAGTCCTTCTTTTCTATGTTATAATGAAGGAAGGATTTAAAATCGGAAAAGGAGTATCTATGCTTAAATTAGGTGTCATCGGAACAGGCGCTATCAGCCATCATTTCATAGAAGCAGCCCATGCTAGTGGAGAATACCAGCTGGTCGCAGTCTATTCTCGAAAGCTAGAAACAGCCGCAACCTTTGCTTCTCGGTATCAGGATATCCAACTCTTTAATCAATTAGAAGACTTCTTTAAGTCTTCCTTTGATGTAGTCTATATCGCCAGTCCAAACTCCTTGCATTTTGTTCAAGCCAAGGCTGCCTTGTCTGCTGGTAAGCACGTCATTCTTGAAAAGCCAGCTGTCACTCAGCCACAAGAATGGCTAGATTTAAGGCAAACAGCTGAGAAAAATCACTGTTTTATCTTTGAGGCAGCTCGTAATTACCACGAGGAAGCTTTTACTACTATCAAAAACTTTTTAGCAGATAAGCAAATTTGGGGAGCTGATTTCAACTATGCCAAGTATTCTTCCAAGATGCCTGACTTATTGGCTGGGCAGACGCCAAATGTCTTTTCAGATCGTTTTGCTGGTGGAGCACTTATGGATTTGGGGATTTATCCTCTCTATGCTGCTATCCGCCTCTTTGGAAAGGCTCAAGACGCGACTTATCAAGCTCAACAGCTTGACAATAGCATTGACCTAAATGGAGACGGTATCCTCTTCTACCCTGACTTTCAAGTTCATATCAAAGCTGGGAAAAACATCACTTCCAATCTTCCTTGTGAGATTTACACAGCAGATGGAACCTTGACCCTCAACACGATTGAGCATATCCGCTCAGCTATTTTTACTAACCACCAAGGAAATCAAGTTCAACTCCCTATCAAACAGGCTCCTCATACAATGACTGAGGAAGTTGCTGCATTTGCACACATGATCCAGCAGCCAGACCAAAAACTTTACCAGACTTGGCTGGATGATGCAAGTTCTATTCATGAGCTATTATACACTATGCGCCAGACTGCTGGCATTAGATTTGAGGCAGAAAAATGAAAACCAAACTACCCACTGAATGGCAGGAATTGAGCGACCAACTCGGTTTCCAAGAATTTACCCCCATTCAAACTCAACTATTTGAGCCCATTCTTGCTGGAGAAAACCTTCTGGGAGTGAGCCCAACAGGAACTGGTAAGACCCTCGCTTATTTACTCCCAAGTCTTCTCAGACTACAAAAGAAAAAAGCCCAACAACTCTTGATCCTAGCACCAAATACAGAACTAGCTGGACAGATTTTTGACGTGTGTAAAACGTGGGCTGAAGCCATTGGTTTAACAGCTCAGCTCTTCTTATCAGGTTCCAGTCAGAAACGTCAGATTGAACGTCTTAAAAAAGGACCAGAAATTCTGATTGGAACACCTGGCCGTATCTTTGAGTTGATTAAATTGAAAAAAATCAAGATGATGAATGTGGAAACCATCATTTTGGATGAATTTGACCAATTGCTCGATGATTCTCAGATTCACTTTGTTGAGAAAATCACCCACTACGCACCTCGTGACCACCAACTCATCTACATGAGTGCGACGACCAAGTTTGACCAAGAAAAGATTGCACCAAACACGCGCACCATTGATCTTTCTGATCAAAAACTGGACAACATCCAGCACTTCTACATGCAGGTAGACCAACGTCACCGAGTGGACATGCTACGAAAGCTGGCTCATGTAGAGGATTTCCGCGGACTAGTTTTCTTTAATAGCCTATCAGATCTTGGAAGTGCAGAAGAAAAACTACAGTATCGGGATATCTTGGCTGTCTCCCTCGCTAGCGATGTCAATGTTAAATTTCGAAAAGTCATCTTAGAAAAGTTTAAAGACAAACAGTTGACCCTGCTCCTTGCAACAGACCTTTTGGCACGTGGGATTGATATCGATAGTCTAGAATGTGTCGTAAACTTTGATGTTCCTAGAGATATGGAAACCTACACTCACCGTGCTGGCCGTACAGGTCGCATGGGCAAAGAGGGCTATGTTATCACTCTGGTAACCCATCCTGAAGAACTTAAAAAACTCAAGAAGTTTACAAGTGTACGTGAAATTGTTCTAAAAAATCAAGAACTCTATATCAAATAAGGTTGGCATTCGCCAACCTTTTTCTTATCCCCAAGTAATTTCTAATTGATAGCTGGCAAAGGGTTGTCCCTCTTGATTTTGCAGTTGATAGGCGAGCTCAATCTTTTGCTCATCCAGTTTGTAGTGATTCGTTTGAATGATAAATTCCTGCATCCCCATTGGTGTGGGAATATAGGCCAAACTATCACTAGCCTTTAGAAAACGCATGATGGTTTTGGGACTCGAGAAACGGGTCATCACCAGTTCTTCTTCATGAAACTTGAGAACCACTTTTTCCTTTTCCTCATTGTAAAAAAGCAGATAGCGATAATCTCCCTTTTCACGCACTTCCACGTCATAGAGTTGGTCAATGACTTCCAACTGCTCATCAAACTGAATCGTATTTCGCATCCGAATCTTCACATCAGGTCCTCTTTCTTGTCTCTTGTCCTACTATTTTACCAAAAACTCTAGCTTTTTGCTATAATGGTCATATGAACGAAAAAGTATTCCGTGACCCAGTTCACAACTACATCCATGTAAACAACCAGGTCATCTATGACTTGATCAATACAAAGGAATTTCAACGTCTACGCCGTATTAAGCAACTAGGAACTTCCAGTTATACCTTCCACGGTGGGGAGCACAGTCGCTTCTCCCATTGTCTTGGAGTGTATGAGATTGCACGACGTATCACGGAGATTTTTGAAGAAAAATATCCTGAAGAATGGGATCCTGCTGAGTCTCTCTTAACCATGACTGCTGCACTCCTTCATGACCTCGGGCATGGTGCCTACTCCCATACTTTTGAACATCTCTTTTATACAGATCATGAAGCTATTACCCAGGAAATCATCCAAAGTCCTGAGACAGAGATTCACCAAGTTCTGCTACAAGTAGCACCCGATTTTCCGGAGAAGGTAGCCAGTGTCATCGATCATACCTACCCTAACAAGCAGGTCGTACAGCTCATTTCCAGTCAGATTGATGCAGACCGCATGGACTATCTCTTGCGCGACTCCTATTATACAGGAGCATCTTATGGGGAATTTGACCTGACTCGCATTCTCCGAGTCATTCGTCCTGTCGAAAATGGCATCGCCTTTCAGCGCAATGGTATGCACGCCATCGAAGACTATGTCCTCAGTCGCTATCAGATGTATATGCAGGTTTATTTCCACCCAGCAACTCGGGCTATGGAAGTTCTCCTACAGAATCTTCTCAAGCGCGCCAAAGAACTCTATCCTGAGGACAAGGACTTCTTTTCACGAACTTCTCCTCATTTGCTACCTTTTTTTGAAAAAAAAGTTACTCTATCTGACTATCTGGCTCTGGATGATGGCGTGATGAATACCTACTTCCAGCTCTGGATGACCAGTCCTGACAAGATTCTCGCTGACTTGTCGCAACGCTTTGTCAACCGCAAGGTCTTTAAATCCATTACCTTTTCCCAAGAAGACCAAGACCAACTCGCAATCATGAGACAACTGGTTGAAGAAATCGGTTTTGATCCAGACTACTACACTGCTATTCATAAGAACTTTGACCTCCCTTATGATATCTATCGTCCCGAATCTGAAAATCCACGGACTCAGATTGAAATTTTACAAAAAAATGGGGAGCTGGCAGAACTCTCTAGCCTGTCTCCTATCGTCCAATCCCTTGCTGGCAGTCGCCACGGAGATAATCGTTTCTATTTCCCAAAAGAAATGTTAGATCAAAACAGCATCTTCGCAAGCATTACCCAGCAATTTTTACACTTGATTGAGAACGATCATTTTACCCCAAATAAGAACGAATAGAGGAAATTTATGAGTATTAAACTAATCGCCGTCGATATCGATGGTACCCTAGTTAACAGTAAAAAGGAGATCACTCCGGAAGTCTTTTCTGCTATCCAAGATGCCAAACAAGCTGGTGTCAAAGTCGTCATTGCAACGGGTCGTCCTATCGCAGGTGTTGCCAAACTTCTGGACGACTTGCAGTTGAGAGATGAGGGAGACTATGTTGTAACCTTCAACGGTGCCCTTGTCCAAGAGACTGCTACTGGCCATGAGATTATCAGCGAATCCCTGACTTATGAGGATTATCTCGATATGGAATTTCTCAGTCGCAAGCTCGGTGTTCACATGCACGCTATTACCAAGGACGGTATCTATACTGCCAATCGCAATATCGGAAAATACACAGTGCACGAATCAACCCTCGTCAGCATGCCCATTTTCTACCGTACTCCCGAAGAAATGGCTGACAAGGAAATCGTCAAGTGTATGTTTATCGATGAACCAGAAATCCTCGATGCTGCGATTGAAAAGATTCCAGCCGAATTTTACGAGCGCTACTCTATTAACAAATCAGCTCCCTTTTACCTCGAACTCCTTAAAAAGAATGTAGACAAGGGTTCAGCCATCACTCACCTAGCTGAAAAACTCGGATTGACCACAGATGAAACCATGGCGATTGGTGACGAGGAAAATGATCGTGCCATGCTGGAAGTCGTTGGTAATCCTGTTGTCATGGAAAATGGAAATCCAGAACTCAAAAAAATCGCCAAATACATCACTAAAACAAATGATGAATCCGGCGTTGCTCATGCTATTCGTACGTGGGTATTGTAAAGTATGATAAAATATGAAAACCGCTCAGCTGAGCGGTTTTTATCTATTTCATCTTAGAATTAGCAATAGTTTCAAAAAATAAATCAGTTTTCTTTGATAACTCGATTGAGTGATCTGTCCATCCCACCAGATTATCATCAAATGATTCTATCGCAAATAAAAGTAGATTTCTTGCAAGTTCTTGAGTAATTAAATCTTTTGGTGTCACAATATTGTTATTTTTTCTATCACAATAAATTGCTTTTTCTCTTAAATCTTTTAATTCACCAGAATAAATAAATTTAAAAATCTTCTCCAAATTTTCATTAGAAATTGAATTTTTAATCCTTTCGCCAATACAAATAGTGTGACTCGCACCTACAATTTGTTTAGACTTATGATCTCTTAATTTATCTTTTCTCATATAGGAATCTGAACCTTTAATAAATATTCCCATTTGAATTTTTCCAACCTCTTCCAACACACTAATAGCTAAAAAAGATGAGGAGGTATATGAATCATTTATATATAAAACATATGAATCCGAAATCAACTGAACAACATGATCTAAACATTTATTCAATTGTTCAGTTGAAGAAATATAAAAATTGCTAGATCCGTTTAAGATAGATTCTATCTTATCAAAATAACAATCTTTATCAACCATTATTACTCCAAATTTTATAATCCATGATATTTTGTTAAAGTACTTCTAGCAGTTGCTTATCGATTCTACATCGACACTTTATATAATTCTTGTAATTTAGGGGCGGATTTGGGGCGAAACACCTCAAACCCCTAGTAAAATCAATAATTTATATGCCCCCTGCATACAAACTTGCGTTAAAATAAGTTAAAGTAAATAACAAAGAAACGATTAAATCAAGATATTATCACACGCTAGTTAGTATTGAAAATTGAGAAGTTGACCAAAAGTTGACCAATAACTATATTGCGCATTAAAAATCTTCTTACTCGAAAAAGTAAGAAGATTTTTATTATCTATCAACTAACAAAACTGTTGTTTATCTAACTATCGTAATTTAAAATTTATAGTTCTCAAAATCCCAGCCTTTAGTTTTCTTCTGATTGTTGACTCTCATCAGAATTTGACTTATGATTATCAATTTCTTTCTTTACTTCAGAAACCGCTGTTTTAGCAACAGTCGTAGCTACATTTGCTGCTGTTTTCCCAACTGTTACTCCTTTTTGAGCTATATTCATTAAATCTTCTTTCTTTATATTTATTCCACCTTCTTTAAAAAGTAAAATACATACAAATATATTTGCTACAGCGCTAAGATAATAAATTATTCCTCCAAAACCTAACGCTCCCGTTCTTCCTAATAATTCACTTGTGATTGCTAAATGTACAGCGATAGTATAAATATTTAACAATATGATAATTACAAATCTGATTCTACTAAAGATTATCGATTTAATATTGACTAAAGATAATATTAAAGTAATTGAAAATGCTCCATACCATGCAATAAACAAAATCAGTGGAGAACGAGCATGTAAATAGCTAGCAACCTCTCGGTTAATCGGAGCAAGTGACATATCTCGACCAGTGACAACCGGTAGTAAAAAAGTAATAAGCCCTAAAATTGTTGTACCAATTAAAATATTTTTATATTTCATAATAATTCCTTCTTCTTATTGATTTTTAAGTCTTCTATTTTTGATTAATATCAATTCATCATCACTGCTACCATCAGAAAGTCTTAAAATGTCACCTTCCTTCTTAAAAGTCATTTCTGTAGTCAAGTCCCTATCCGGGTCTTTTAATGTGAAAGTTTTTGTAGCTGAATTAATCTTTTCAATTTTTCCCTCATGTTTTTCATCACCTTCAATCATTACCAGATTGCCTTCGTTACCATGTATTGACACTACTATAGTAATTCCATCTTTTTCGGCAGAATAACTTCCGTCCAAGTCATTCTTGATTAAAAAGCTACCAGCAAATATCACAGATATTATTGCTATCCCTACTACTATTATCTGCTTTAATTTTGAAAGTTCTTTAAACCAATTAACAACTTTCATAATAAATTCTTTTATCTCATTCATTTTAACCTCTTTTTAATATGTAATTATCTTTAATTTTTACCTAATTTATCCACTAATTAATTCTTTTTTCTGCTTCCTACTGCACAAATAACAGATAGAATCGTTACACCAAGTATAGCTAACCAACTGTCATGTTCACCTGTGTCCGGTAATGTTTTCGCACGCTCAACTCTCGAATAAGTCGGCTTACTTGATGCTTGTTGCTGACTTGTGTACGCTTGACCCTTTACGATAACATTCCATGTGTTGTCAATAGTAACATTTTTATCACTTGCGTAAGTCTGCTTCGATTTATCATTGCTTGTTTTTGGATGTTCAACACTAATTTGTTTTGTATCACGTACAACAACTTTTCCGTCAACAATTTCAACATCTTTACCTGATGCAATAGCTTGTTTTAGTGCTTTAATATCAATTTCAGGACGCTCTTCAGAAATAGGGGTGTCTTTAGGAACAGCAACAATTGTTCCATCTGATAATTTTGTAACGTTGTTGTGTTTTGATTTTTCTTCTAAATCTTGAAGCTTATCAAACGTATCTTGAAGCTTAGCTAGTTTTGCTTGCTCCTCAACAAGTTTTGTAGTAATAGCACTAACTTTATTCTTTGCATTTTCTGCTTTTTCTTTAACTTCAAGAAGTTTTGCTTCTTTTTCTTTCAGCTCTGCTTTTGTTTGTGCAAGCCTTTCTGAACTGTCAACATAACCTTTTAATTCTTCAGCAAGAGCTTTAGATTCTGTAACCAAACGGTCTTTTTCTTCAACCAATTTGGCTTTTAGAGCTTGAAGATTTTCAAGTTTGCTTTGTTGTTTAGCAAGTTCAGTTTTAGCATCAGTAAGAGCTTGAACTTTTTGTTCTTTAACTAATTGAGCTGATTCAAGAGCTGATTTAGCATCATCAAGAGCTTGTTTCTTAGAAGCAAGGTCAGCTGAGAAGTTATCAACTGCTTTTTGAGCTTCAGCTTGACGTTTTTGTGCACTTTCAAGAGCAAGTTTTGCAAGACGCAAGTTGTTTTCTGCAACTTGTGTTTGAATTGGTGTAGCAGTAGCGTCAGCCAATGTCTTTTCAGCTGAAGTCTTAAGTTCTAATGCACTAGCATAATCAGCAGATGCTTGTTTAAGAGCATCATTTGCTTTTTCTGAAGCAGTTTGAGCTGTATCTTTTTCAGCTTTAGCAACGTCATAAGCTTTTTGAATAGCTTCAGCATCTTTTGGATTTACAAGGTTTGTACCTTTATTACTGAAAGCAATTACTAACCAGTAATAACCATTGATGTTTGCAACATCAAGACCAACTTTTGATGAGAAGTCAAGGTTGGCTTTCAAGTGTCCCCATTTTGATGGGGCATCACCAAATGAAGTATGAAGTAGAGAGTCAACAACGGCTTTCTTCAAGTCATACATTGATGTGAAGTATTCTTTTGGACCTAAGCCTGCAAGGTTTTCAACACCTAGACCAATGTGACCGTGAGTCACTGGACTTTGACCACGTTCTTTGTAAGCTTGAGCTCTTTCAGTAGCAAGTGAAATAGCTTCTTTTGTTGTACCTGTGCTTTCTTTTGATGCAACTGAGTATTTTCCGTTATCTTTTAATTGTTCACGGATTTCCTTCAATCCTTGAATGTACAAATGAGAAATTTCTTCTTTTTGTGCATCTGTCAAGTTATCAAGGTCAACAGGTTCGTTTTTAGAACTTTCTGAGATTAAAGATTCTGATTTTGAATTTTCCCAGATGGTAGCACCAGTGCTAGTCATCAATTCATCGTTACCTGAAGCAATAGCTTTTTTGAATTGAGTCAAATCTGGAATTTTGACAATATCAATGCTATCTAGAGCTTTAGTAGCTTTATCAAATTTATCTTTAGCTTGAGAAAGTTTTGATGTAGCATCATTAGCTTTTGTAGTAGCTGAAGCAAGTTTTCCTTTAGCGTCATTAACTACAGTTGTTTTAGCGTTAACAGCTGTTTGAGCGTTATCAATAGCTTCTTGACGTTTTTCGTCAGCTTTCTTAGCATCAGTCAATGCTGTGTTTGCAAGAGTAACATTCTTTTCAGCACCCTTAGTTTCAGCTTTAGCTTCTTCAAGCTTATCTTCAGCTTGAGCAAGTCCAGTTCCTGAAATTGCATCTTTAGCAGATTGAACTTGAGCTTCTTTAGCAGAAACATTAGCGTTAGCATCTTTAAGTTCTTGTTCAGCGTTAGACACGTCTGTTTTAGCTTTATTTACAACTTCAGTTTGAGTTGCAATTTTTGCATCAGTATTAGCTGTTTCTGTTTCGTTTGCTTTTTGGTCAGCAAGGTTAGCTTTCTGGTCAGCTTTATTAGCTTCAATATTTTCAGGCGTAGCTTTAGAAGCAACTTCTTCAGCGTGTTTAACAGCTTCAGTAGCTTCAGTAACTTCTGATTGAGCGTTAGACACTTGCTTGTCAGCTTCATTAGCTTTATCTTGTGCATCAGTAAGTTGTTCTTTAGTTTTTTCTACAACTTTTTTTTGAGCATCAAGAGCTGGTTTTACGTCTGATGACTTCTTGAGTTCTTCTTTTATTCCCTCTCCTAAATTGATTTCCGGTTCATTTACAGCACTAGTATTCTCTTTAGCGAATGCCGGAGTTCCAATTGTCGCAAGCGTGATTGCTGTACCAGTCAGAATAATTTTTAGTTTGTTATTATTCATAAGTTCTCCATTTTTATGTAATCCAACCTTAAAAAGTTGTTTTTTCTCAAGTATACCACACAAAAACAACTTTGTAAAGTTGTGTGCAACCTTTTAAGAAGTTAATATTTCATACGAAAAACTGTAGTATAAAGATATGAGGTAAACTATGAAACAATCATTAAGAATCTATATTGCAAAGCGAATTCGTCTTTTGAGGCTGAAAAAAGGTTTAACACAAGAGCAAGTTGAAGAGAGAGCTGAACTAGGCACAAATTATGTTTATAAACTTGAGCATTTAGAAACTAATATCAAAATCAACACACTTGAAAAAGTGATGGATGCTCTTGATTGCGATATCGCTACATTCTTTGATATAACCACTAAAGATGAAAATCCTGAAATAGCAGAATTAATAACTGAGTTAAAAAATCTACCAGATATTAAACAAAACGAGATTCTTTCCGCTTTTCACATCATATTAAAACAAATGAAATAAACCACAAATTCTTGTGGTTTATTTTTTATTCATTAAATTAACATTCCAACTATTTATATTATCACTTAAAACAACTTCTCCTTCTATTTGTTCCTGATAATGAATCATAGACTTTATAAATGTATCTATTGATTTCGAAAAATCGAATTGTGGATGAAACTTAGAATTCTCTCCAGGTAATGAATCAAACGTCATTTCTGTAACTAATGATAAATTTTGTAAAATTAAATCAAAAAAATCTTCCCCTCTATCAAATAGAGCTCCTTTTGAAACCATATCTAAAAGTTCAGTCTCAAAAAAATTATTAATTTTTTTATCTAATTTAGTAGTAAACAAATCACTAAAATAATTAGAATGTCGCTCAAAAAAATCTTCCTTATAATGTTTGTATAAAATTTGCATAGCTAATAAACTATTCTCATTATCCTTATCAATCTTGAAATTTGGAAATAATAAGCTAATTCCATCACCATATTTATTTTCCCATTCCCTGATAGCCAAATCATACGCATACGGAACATAGTAACTCAAAGATTTTTCTATTAACCTTGTTTCTTTCTTTAAAAGGTAATCCATACCTGTAAAAAATAACATCCCAAAGTAAGATTCACGTTCCATTTTATTTCCCCAAATTAAAGTATATGAATCTGTAAACTTCATATTTTTAACAATTTCAAAAGCAAAAGCCGGTGTCAAAAGATACGGATTTTTTTTATATCTTTTATTATTGACAATATTACTAACAACATTTGGGTCACTTAACAAAATATCAATATTTTGTAACTTTTTATCTTTTTTTCTATATTTCACACGTTGACTAATCATTCTATAAATTTCTTCATCAATTTTCATATAGTTCCTCTTTTCTTTAGTTTGTAATATTAGTATAACATAATCTTGGGTAGTTTTTCAAATTTTTTTATATGACAAAATAGCCAATTCAAACCCAATATTTAAAATTATAATAGATTCATGATAGTCGATAGCTATCAAAAATAATTAAACAAAGGAGGCCTATTATGGCATTTTTTAAAAAAACTAACGGCTACAGTGCTAGCATCGCGGAACAAGCTCTTTCAAATGAGATAGTTAAGTTAGCAGGGAAACAACTAGAAATTCAATTCGAATTTGAGAAAGCTGGGGAATTTGTCAATGGTAAAGAAAAGATGAAACGTACTGATAAAATTCAAGCCTATCAAGTCTATGTTGCAACTGACAATCACAATCCTTTTAAGGTCAAGTTTTTACCAGAAAATAAGCCAAATTTATCAAAATTCGAAATCGGAGATATCGTTGAGTTTGAAAATTTAGAAGCATTTGAAAATCAATATGGACAGCTGTATTTTAGGGCAAAAGGTATTCAGAAGAAAGGAAAGTAAAAAATGGCTTTTTTAATGAATAAAAGCCAAGCTCAAGCTACATCAGCAGAAGTTGCTGATGTAGTTGAGTTTGGCAAAAATAAGCACAAATTGGAACAATTCATTTTAAGAAATTTGAATAATGCTCTCAATATTAATGATGAATCTTCATATCTCAATTCATTTGATATCAAGGTCCTAAGCAATGATACTGGATTCTTATTTATTCCAAATTTACCTGTGTCATACCCTATTGATACTAAATTATACTTTGAGTTATATTCAATTTGTTGTGGTATTTTATATCCTTTCAAAACTTTGTTAGCTCAAAATAACGCATATTTTGTATCATATGATACAACAAATGAAAATCAAGCACGAGCTTTCTTCTTCCCCTGGCTCGATGGAGTACCAAAAAGATTAGAGATTAGCAACATAAATAATTTTATAAATGATTATATCACAGAACAATGTGTCCCAATCATGGCTAATGGTAAATACGGAATTAATCTCAATATGAAAAACGTAGTTCATTTAGCCATATCTGGTGCATCAGGAACAGGGAAATCACATTTTGTGCGCTATCTTATACTATGTTTAAAAAAATTAACTAATGAAATTGTTTGTGTGGACCCTAAGCTTTCTGATATTTATCAGTTAGGAAAAAAATTGGAGTTAGAAGTATACGCTCCAACTCATGGTGCAAATCTAAATAGTTTTATAACACAAATAAATGAATTATTAGGTCGTATTATAGACAAGATATATGAACGGCAAGAAATATTATTAAAACAAGCAGATGCAAATTTTGAACGTATCTACATTGTTATTGATGAGCTATTGGCATTAGTGCAAGGTAGTTCAAAACAAGCAAGAGAAACTTTTTCTCAATTGTTAGGAACTATTGCTCTTTTGGGCAGACAGACAAATGTAAGTCTTATCTTATTAAGTCAAAGATTTGATGCAACCGCTTTTGGTGGTAATACAGCTGTACGTGAACAAATCAATTGCATTTGTATATTAGGTGAAGTAAATGCAAATACTTGCCAATTTTTGATACCAAATACGAATGTTGATAATATTGTAGTCCCATCAGGCATTGGTACAGGAATTATCAAGTATACAGATAGCGAACATAGGACACAAATTATGCCACTCTTGACCCCAAATTATATGATTAGAAAGGAATAAATTTTATGAAACATTATTTCAATAAATACAATATTCTCAATTTCATCATGTTCATTTTATTGATTTTCTTTATTTTAGAACGTATATCTACTTTCTTAATTTTTCAAATTCATCTAGAGACTATCTTTTATTTTTTAGTTTATATTATAAGCTTGCGTTTTATTTTACTGCTAGATTTTTGCATTTTTATCTATATGATTTTAATTGATTTAATTTTTCGTATTGTAGAATCTGATTCTTTCAAAAATAGCATAAAATCATATATCGCAACATGGAAAATAAGACGATTTTGTAGACAGGTAAATGTAGAGCCGAGCTTTGAAGAATCCTCTCGCTACAGCAATACAAAGCAAGAAATTATCAGAAAAGCGAATCGTTCACTATTAACATTAACTGTTGTTTACTATGAACATAGAGCTGTTGCAAAATGGACTTTACCATCCAATTGTGAAAGTTATAATATTATGGAAGAATTGTTGGCACAGGCAAAAAGAGAACTTAATCAGCTAGACAATAGATATTTATTTAATGATTTCATTAGATTAGAAAATAGTAGGACATTCAGCTCAACAGCTGTTAGAAAAAAATAAAGGTGCGGTGTACTGCTACTGAAGGTAAGCAAGTACACCAGCACCATAATTTTTCAACAATTCACGTCTAATGAGTAAAAATTTCATCTTGTGATGTGTCAATTTGCGATGATATTTTTAGATGTGGATGCACAATTTTCTCCGTCTGTGCATCCACAGCAAAATCAAATCAACCCTACATAAAATCAACACAAACTATTCATTTTGTGTCAAAAACAGAAAGGATTTTTATGAAAATTAATCAAAATGATAGAAAACGAAAATTTTTTGGTCAAATTTCATTCGAATATGAACATAATGCAAATTCAAAATTAACTGAAAAAGATTTTCGTGAATCAGTTATTCAACGGATTAAAGACTATTGTAAAAATGAAGAAGATAGGTATCATATTATTTTTCACGATAAAGATTTAAAAGATGACGGAAGTTCAAAACCACTACATGCACATTTTTATATTGATTTTAAGCATGCTCATACTTACACATCAGTATTAAAGGCTCTATCAATTTCAAGAGAACAAAATTTAGAATTTGTTCGTAGTTCGATAAAAGCATGCCGATATCTTACACATCGCAACGAACGTAACATGGAAGAACACAAATTTCCGTACGAGGTGGCAGAAGTTATTTCATCAGAAAATGCAAACTATATCGATGATATCATGGGAAAGATCAAAAATCACAGCAAAGAAAAAGCTGACAATGGTCTAGAAATAGACGATTATTGTTTAGAGTTAAGTTATCAAATCTCAGAGGAAGGACTACTTATAATGGAAGCAAAACAACAATTATTTGAGCAATTCACTCAACGTATAGCACAAAAAGCGTGGAATTCAAATAAAAGACAGTTCGAGGAAAACAGACAAGAATTTATTCAGAAGGAGTTTATTCGAATGAGCAAAGGGGAACGGAATCATACAGGTATTTATATTCAAGCTGAAGGGGGAACAGGAAAATCATATCTAGCACGTTTACTTGCAGAAGAACATGATAGGTTAGGAGCACATACCCCATCAATAAATAAAAAAAGATTTGATTTAGGTTCAGGTTATAAAGGAGAAAAAACAATTGTAATCAATGAATTAGATTCAAGTTGTGGCATGACTTTTCGAGAGTTATTTCAGATACTAGAACCAGACTCAGCGACACAGTTAAGTTCACCTTTTAAAGATGCGTACATCATCAATGATTTAACAATTATCACAAATTCAGATAGTTATTGGGATTGGTGTGATTCGTGGTTTGGAAAGAAAAATAAAGAATATCATCAGCTAATGCGAAGAATTAGATTTGTAATCAAAATGGTTCACGATGAAAAGAATAAGGTTATCAAAATTGAATTATGGAATTACACAGCAACACGTGATTTAAAAGAAAAAGCGAAACAAGCATTTAAAAAAATAGATACGTATACACTAAAAAGTGTAGAAAATGAAGAAGAATTTCGAAAAATTGCTTCAGATATATTAGAAAGAATCAATAAAGAAAAAAGTATTGACAGCAAAAGAAAAGTTATCACTACAGACTCAACCGACGAAAGCGAGTGTAGTGATAACTAAAATTAGTGGAAATAATCAAAGCTATTTCTGCTTCTATTTTATCATAGAAAGAGAAAAATTTATATGACAAATAAGATTTTAATCAAAATAGACAATTTAGAAGTAAATCTTCCTCAAACACACATTATAGTAGAGAAAGATGAATATCTTAACTTAAAAAACAAGGCTTCACAAGGGCAATATATGAGCTTATCTGAGGTTTTAGAGATGGTTTCCGTCTCTCGCCCTTGGCTACTTGAACATGTTCTTTATCAGCCTGCTATTCGCTCAAAAATCGATATTGATAAAAACAAAGATGGGTTTGTGAAATATCCAGACAGTCAGGGTGGACGGTACTACTTTTTAGCTAGCAAAACGAAAAAATTTTTTGAAGAAAATTTTGCAGAAATTTTTAGTTTATGATACGATAATCAAGATAATATCTTGATTATCGTCTTTTAGAAAGAGGTAATCATGTCAGTTTCATACAGAAAACGAGGGAAAAAAAATTTATGGGATTATAGGATTTTTGATAAAGATAAAAAGGTAGTTGCTTCTAATTCTGGATTTAAAACAAAACGAGAAGCTGAAATTGAAGCTTTAGCTCTTGAATTAAAATTAATTAATGGAGTTATTATAGATAAAAATATTACGTTTTATTCACTTTGGGAAAAATGGTTAGAATTAACAGTAAAACCACTAAACAAAAGCGATATCACATTTTATAAGCATATTTTACGAGGAAGATTCATTAAAGATTATTTTAAAGATAAACCAGCGCTCGAAATCAAAGCAAGTGAATATCAAGCATTTATTAATAAGTATGCTGAAACAAATTGTCGCGACAATGTTAGTAGAATGAATGCGGAAGTTAGAAATGTGATTGGTTTTGCAAAAAGAGATAAGTTAAATATAGAAGATTTCACTGAGGGTATAATTATTTCAGGGCGTCTATCTAAAAAACGGAGAGATGAAAAATATATTCACAGCTTTAATGATTATCAAAAATTAATAACATATCTAGAAAAAAATCTTGACTTAACAACTACTATTGTTCCGTACTTACTACTTATTCAATTAAAAACTGGAATGAGGACAGGTGAAGTTGCAGGTCTTACATGGGATTGTATCTTTTGGAAAACTTCAGAAATCAAAACTTACAGAAGATACGATACAGCTAGGCAACGTTGGACAAAAGCTAAAACAGAAGATTCAATTCGTACAATTCCTATCGATGATGACACGCTATCAGTTCTCAAAAAATTAAAACAAGAGCAAAGGGTATTCATTGAAAATGGAACAATTTCAAATAAAGAAAATATGATATTTGTTGATTTGAATTATAATATTGTGACAAATGCAGGAATTAATAAGCATCTAAAACAAATTTTAAAAACATTGAAAATTCACCCTGAAAGTATGACAAGTACAGGTTTGAGACATACTTACTGTTCAACAATGTTAGCTAAAGGAATTGATATTTGGGCAGTATCAAAATTGATGGGACATAAAGATATAAAACAAATAACTGAAACTTACGGACATTTAATAAAAGAAAAAGCTGATATTGAAAATAATAAAGTTCGTGCAGTATTAACTAGTTTAAATAAAAAGGATATTAGTTGACCAAATATTGACCAAAAAATAAAAAAACGTTGTTAATTCAACGTTTCTATAGTATATTATATGCCCCCTGCAGGAATCGAACCTGCAACTACTCCTTAGGAGGGAGTTGTTATATCCATTGAACTAAGGGAGCTAGATAAAAACTCTGCTGAATAAGCAGAGTTTTTTAGTCGAATTAACGACGGATTTCTTTGATACGAGCTGCTTTACCTTGAAGAGCACGCAAGTAGTACAATTTCGCACGACGTACTTTACCGTAACGAACAACTTCGATTTTTTCAACACGTGGAGTGTGAATTGGGAAGATACGCTCAACACCTACACCATTAGAGATTTTACGAACTGTGTAGTTTTCTGAGATGCCTGCACCTTTACGTGCGATAACAACACCTTCAAAGATCTGAACACGTTCACGGTTACCTTCGACAACTTTCGCGTGTACACGAACAGTGTCACCAGGACGGAATGATGGGATATCTGTACGAAGTTGACCTTCAGTCAAGCTTTGGATTAATGGATTCATTTTATTCTCCTATCTTTGTCAATCTTGAGGAACCTTCCTCAGCGGATAAACTGTATTTTTGTGCGTCCATTACACACAAGATACAGTTTACCAAATTTCCACCTAAAAGTAAAGAAATTTATAGCAGAATTCCTAAAAAAATCGCTAGAAAACCGCCTAGGTAAGTTAAGAGAAAATAGCTATAAAATACCTTCTTGTCACTTAACAGTCTTTGTAGCTCGTCATTCAAGGTTGAAAAGGTCGTCAACCCACCACAAAAACCTGTCGCTAGGATAGCATAGACTTCCTTGGACTCCACATGATTGTAGAGTAGGCCAATCAAAAAACAACCGAGAAGATTGGCTATGAGAGTTCCTAGGGGCAATTTAGAAGCTTGATTATAGCGAGACAAGAAATACCGCACTAGGGCTCCGAAGCCGCAGGCGATTGCAAGATAAACGATTACCATTTCTTCCTCCCTAGAACGTAAGCCAAGAGCAGACCTCCACCAATGCTCAAAAATAAGTAGATGCCTAAACTAAGATAACGCCCGGTATCAAGCAGTTTTACTGCATCAAGCATTAGACTAGAAAAGGTTGTTAAACCTCCGCAAAAACCCGTCCCCAGCGCCAAAACCAAGCCTTTACTACTTCCCTTATAAACTAGATAACCTTTCACCAGATAGACTAAGCAGAAAATACCCAGATAGTTGACAAGGAGGGTACCCCAAGGAAAGTCGGGACTGGCTGGCAACTGACTAGATACAAAATAGCGGACAAGGCCACCTGACATAGCAGCTAGAAAAATCCCTAGCGGATAGAATTGTTCTTTTTTCATTTGATGTTTTGATCCTGATAATCACGCGAACGTTTGAGAATGTCTGAAAAAGTCGCAACAATAGTCTCCTGATAGCGCTTATCCTCTACACGACTCCTTACCTTTTCAAAAATGACTTCTTCTCGCTTACTATCTAAAATAGGTTTTCCTGAGGCTTTCTTATAGGCAACCACTCCCTCAACCAAATGCATCCGTTCTTCTAGGAGCTTGACAATTTGGTCGTCGATTTGATCAATTTCTTGCCGAATAATATCTAAATTCATACAGTCTCCTCCCTTATTTGAATTATTGTATCAAAAAGCCTCTAAATAGGCTAGTAAAATCCAAAAAAAAAACTAAATCATAACCCCCTGCTACTGTACTGACCCCAAAAAGTTGGACAAATAGTTATTGAAAGGATTTAGTTCTGTATTGCACCGGACTAGGTCCTTTTCTACCATTTATCAAGTATATCAAGGTATTTGATGAAAAATAGTTTGATTTCCATAGTCAAACTAAGGAAATTGTCTTTTTTAAACTAAAGTTTAGTGTAAAAAGTGTACACAAAACCAACACCTTATCTAGTGATTTTTTATAAGGTGTTACAATAATATAGCATAAACAATTTTACCGATTCTCATAGAAGTCTGTGATATGACAAGGATTGGTGTGGCCAGCTGAGGCTATGTTATGAATGCACTTAAAGAGAATCTTTCTGGCATAGGGATTCCCACGTTTGGTGATGTGTTCCTTGGCTAGAAAGTC